>USPE01000026.1 GCA_900556545.1 uncultured Peptococcaceae bacterium
GTATATAGGGAGAATATGGTAAAAAACTCCGGGAAAAACAAAAAGCCGTTAATTCCGCTAAGAAAGTAGCGCCTGCACGACCTACACAAAAATCCGCAGCTCCCAACCCATATTGCATCTCATCAAGATAAGGCCGCACTATAATTTGCGGATAACATTTCAAATCAATCTTTTTTTCTGCAATAGCATGCAAAGTATCTTCATAATCTACTGCACCTGTTAAATGGATAATTTGCAGATCCGGATAATGAACTAATGTTGGATATGCTTCTGCCATGGCTCTGTTCAAACTTCTGGCACCACGGCTCCCGCCACTAACCAACAATGTTATTCGTTGCGGAGAAAAACCAAAAAACGCCAGGCTTTCCTCCCGCTGCGCATCCAAAACTTCCTGACGTACCGGAAGTCCCGTTACGCAAATACGATCTTTATGTACAAAATAAGCTTCAGAAGCTTGAAAATTTACCATAATGCGATCAACAAAACGAGCCAGGATTTTATTTGTAACACCAGGAAATGCATTTTGTTCATGAATCATAGCCGGAACACCTAATAATTTTGCTGCCAGCACAACAGGCCCGCAAACATAACCACCAGTCCCGATAACAAGATCCGGCGCAAACTGTTTTACGATTCTTTTTGCTTCTATACAACCGCCAGCTGCTTTTCCCACAGCTTTAAAAAAGGCAGGATTCAGTTTTCGCGGCAATCCTTCTACCGCAATAGACCGAAAAGGAATTCCCCGTTTTGGCACAATTTTATTTTCCAACCCTTTTTTCGTCCCTATATATAAAATTTCACATTCCGGATGCAATGTCTTTAATTTTTCAGCAACAGCCAACGCTGGATAAATATGTCCGCCAGTGCCGCCACCCGCTAACAGAACACGCATACCTCCACCACCTTTTTTATCCCTCTTTAATAATATTCATGTAAAAACGCAAAAATATGACCATTGTCAATGCTTCATATAACGAGATAAGTTCAATAAAAATCCCACCGTTGCCAACATAAATGATAACGATGTACCACCGTAACTGATAAACGGAAGAGTAATACCCGTTACCGGCATAGCTCCAACCGCAACACCGATATTAATCATGGCTTGAATGCCGATAACAGCAGTTAACCCAAATGCAGTCAACGATTTGAATTTATCCTCCAAATGAGCAGCAATATAAAACCCTCGCCAAATAAACATGGCAAATAATAAAATGACAAATGCCGCACCAACAAAACCCAGTTCTTCTCCAATAATAGAAAAAATAAAATCGGTGTGTCGTTCAGGTAAATATAACAGTTTCTGCCGACTGGCGCCCAGCCCAACACCAAATAACCAACCTGAGCCCAACGCATATAAGGACTGTACTACCTGATATCCGGTCCCCAAAGGATCGGCAAATGGATCTAAAAATGAGGTAATACGTAATAAACGATACGGTTTTACAGCAATCATAGCAGCAATACCAGCTAACCCCAGCCCCATACATACACCTAAATAACGCCAAGGCACCTCAGCAGCAATCATCATGCAAACAAGAGCACCGGCAATGGCAATGGCAGTCCCTAAGTCTTCAATAACTACTAAAGCAGGAATGATTGCCATAACAAACAAGGTACAGAGAAACCCTTTGGCCGTCTGCAAATTTCGTTTGCCCAAAGAACTCAGCCACATAGCAAAAAATACAATCACTACCGGTTTGGCAATTTCTGCCGGTGCAAAACGCACACTCTGCGTTCCCAGCCAACGTTTAGCACCGTTTACTTCTACTCCAATTATCGGTACCAATGCCAACATAACCACACAGACAATCAAAGCAGGTACAGCCAATTTTTTTACAACTTCAGGACTGATGTTCATCATGATAAACATCCCGACAAAACAAATAGCCATAAAAATGAGCTGCCGTTTAAAATAATACAGCGCATCATCATAATGAAGCAATGCATCATAGGAACTGGCACTGAGTACCATAATCAAACCAATGGCTAATAAGACCAACATAATGAAAAACAACAACAAATCAGCAGGCCCCTTGTGTTCCATATCATGCACCACCCTCTCTGTTAAAAATTATGTTTCAACAACGATTACAACTGTTGAACTAATTTCTTAAACAAGTTACCTCTTTCTTCGTAACTACTGAACATATCCCAACTTGCACAAGCCGGCGACAGTAATACAATATCACCCGGCTCTGCCTGTGCCGCTGCCTCTGCGACAGCTTCTTCGAATGTATCTTTCTCTATATAATCATGAAATCCTGCTTTTTCCAGTGCATCAATGATTGCCGGTTTAGCCTGGCCTAATACAACAGCCTTTTTCACCTTTTCTTTCACCAGCTGCGCCAGTTGGGTAAAATCGCTGCCTTTGTTTTTACCGCCCAAAATAATGACTACCGGACGTTCATAGGCTTGCAATGCCTTTATGGTAGAATCGGGATTGGTACCTTTTGAATCATTAATATACAAGATATCGTGTAAAGTACGTACCGGCTCTAAGCGATGTTCAACGCCCGGAAATTCCATCAACACCTGCCGAATATCCCCTGGTGCAACGCCACTTAAATATGCAAGCAAAATAGCACCCATCGCATTTTCTAAATTGTGACTGCCTTTTATTGCAATCTCATCAACGGCACAAATTTCTGTACAGACAGAATTCAATTTTAGCATGACCTTCCCCTGTTCCAGATATACGCCTTCTTCTAGTATATGCTGCTGACTGAAAAATATCACTTTCCCATTACTCTGATCGGCAATATTGCGTAATGCTGTATCATCATAATTTAAAATCAGATAGTCAGATGATTTCTGATTGGCAAATATTTTTGATTTCGCCGCCAAATATCCTGCCATATCACCATGTCGATCTAAATGATCGGGCGTTAGATTTAGCATCAGAGCCAGATGGGGACAAAAAGTTTCTGTTGTCTCCAACTGAAAACTGCTCACCTCTGCAACCACCACATCCTGTGCCTGAAGCTGCTCTACATAGCTGATAAGCGGAATGCCAATATTGCCTCCCACAAAAACTTCTTTTCCGGTCTTTTTCAATAATTCACCGGTTAAGGTTGTCGTTGTTGTTTTTCCATTGGTACCTGTAATCGCTACAAAAGGCGCCTTGCAATTTTGATAAGCCAATTCCAGTTCACCGATAACAGGGATATTGTGCTCTTTGGCATATACCACTGGCGGTATGGTCAATGGCACACCTGGGCTTATCAAAATATAGTCCGGTTGAATAACAGCTAAATCCGGTTGTTTTCCCCAAATAAAAGAAACTCCCTGTGCCCCTAGTTTGTCCACTTGATCTGCTTTTTTCATATCGGTTAATACAACAGTTTCCCCATGTGTTGCTAAAAACTCTGCGCCAGCCAGACCACTGCGTGCAGCTCCAATTACTAATACCTTTTTCCCCATCATTTGCACCTCTTCCATACAAGAACTCTTTTTATAAATTGGTTAGTGTAATATGGTAGCATAACAGTGTCAACAACACTGCTGCCGCTGCTACAGCCCAAAATACACGAACCACCTTTTGCTCTGACCATCCACTTAATTCAAAATGATGATGTAATGGTGCCATTTTAAATACACGCACTTTTTTTCGTTTGTAAACAGCGACCTGAATAATGTCAGACACCGCTTCTGCCACATAAATGATACCAATCAAAGGCAACAGCAATTCTGTTTTGGTTACAACCGCCAATGCTGCAATTGCCCCACCTAAAGCCAGAGAGCCAGTATCCCCCATAAATACCTTAGCCGGATAATGATTAAATACCAAAAAGCCAAGACAGCTGCCTACCAAAGCAGCACCAAATATAACTACAGCATATTGCTTGCACATAATTCCCATCAGTGTATATCCCAAGGCAACAATCATCGTCACACCGGAGGCCAATCCATCCAGTCCATCTGTCAAATTAACTGCATTGGTTGTGCCAACAACCAGAAAAATAAAAAATGGAATATACAACCAACCCAAATCGATTGTCCAACCAAAAATAGGAATCATAACTGCAGTACTAATTTTAAGCAGCCGAAGCGCAATAAAAGCAAGCAAACAAGAAAATCCCAATTGGCCTATAATTTTTTGTTTTGCAGTTAAACCCAAAGAACGCTTTTTCACGATTTTGATATAATCATCCATAAATCCAATTAGACCAAACCCCAAAGTAAATAACAACAAAAAATAACCAATATAATTATCTCGCGCCAGAAAAATAGTTCCTAACGTAAGACTGAAAAAAAACATAACACCGCCCATTGTCGGTGTGCCCTGCTTCTGCAGATGACGCTGCGGTCCATCATTGCGCACACTCTGCCCAAACTTTAAACGCCGCAAAGCCGGGATCATAACCGGCCCAATCATCAGACAGGTCATAAGACTAATAAAAAAAGCCAAGATAATCTGCCACATAATTTCACCCCATAAGTTTCTGTACAATTTGCTCCATTTTCATACCACGGCTACCCTTTACCAACACCACATCACCACTGGTCACATACTGAGATAAAAGCTGCATTACCTGTTCATGGCTCTCTGCCCAATCCACTTTACAGTTATTGCAAGCGGCATCTCCAATCAGACGCCCTAATTGGCCAACAGCAATCACATAATCCACTTGCTGTTCAGCAGCATAACGACCAACCTCGATATGGCTTTCCGCCTCGTATTGACCTAATTCATACATATCACCCAAAACAGCAATTTTACGCCGCCCATTTCGATGCATCAATACTGAAATCGCACTTTTCATGGAATCGGGATTGGCATTATAGGTATCATTGATAATGGTTACACCCTGGCCATTTACGGTAATATCTAAGCGCATACCTGTCAGTTTTGCCTGCTGCAAGCACTGACAAATCTGCTCCCATTCAACACCTAAGCTACGCGCAATCGCAATGGCTGCCAAACTATTAGATACATTATGCACGCCTTGCACAGGCAAATAAATGTCATGCTGTTCCGTTCCCCAATGCAGTTGATAACGAATTCCTTCCTCATGCTGCTCAACTTTATCTGCCCATAAATCCCCTTCCGGTCCATCTGCGTTGTACCACACGATATTCCCTGAACAGTACGGTATCCATGGTTGCAAAAACGGTTCGTCTTTTTTATTCAGGGCAATTATACCCTTTTCTTTTATATATGGCAATAACTCACATTTGGCCTGTGCAATATTTTCCTGGGATCCTAACAATTCACAATGGGTTTTACCAATATTGGTAATAATACCGTAGTCGGGATTGGCAATCTGACACAAAAAATCAATCTGTCCCAACCCCCGCATACCCATTTCTACCACTAATGCTTTTGTATCTGATTCCAAACCGCAAATGGTTAGAGGAAGCCCCAGCTCATTATTATGATTCCCTTTGGTCACAACAATAGAACCCAGTGTCTGCAAGATGGTTGCAAGAAAATCCTTGGTCGACGTTTTTCCAGTGCTGCCAGTCACAGCAATAACCGGAATCTGTGTTTTTTGGCGCAACCAGTGTGCCAACTGCTGAATGAACAAGACACCATCAGAAACCAAAATATAATTAGGATACTGTTCTAAATCAACTTGTTCTGGTTTTGATACAACCACCGCAGCTGCACCCTGCTGGAGCGCTTGCTGCAAATAATGATGTCCATCGCTGTGCTCTCCCACCAACGCAACAAACAAATCTCCTGCCTGCACTGACCGACTATCAATACTGATCCCGCAGACAGGCTGATTTGTTGTCTGTTTATAAGTGTAGCCCAGTGCCTGAGCAATCTCCTCAATCCATTCCTGCATTATTTTCACTCCATTATCAGATTTTTATGCTTGTTTTTCTTGTATTGCTTCCTGCGCCACTTCATAATCGTCAAAATGATGTTTTGTGCCATTGACATCCTGATAATTTTCATGGCCTTTTCCTGCCAGCAACACAACATCACCGGGCTGTGCCATCTGTACCGCATAAAAGATTGCTTTACGGCGATCCACTTCCACATGATACTGCTCATCTCGCATATGTTTTTCCACACCGGGCAAAATATCCTGTAAAATTTGCTCTGGGTTTTCTGTTCGAGGATTATCTGATGTTACCACACAATAATCACTCAACTCTGCCGCTACTGCGCCCATTAAAGGCCGTTTTGTGCGATCCCGGTCTCCACCGCAGCCAAATACGGTAATAACCCTGCCTTTAGCAAATGCTTGCGCTGTGGAAATCACATTTTCCAACCCATCTGGAGTATGGGCGTAATCAACAATTACACTAAATTCTTTTGAACCTTCCACTGTCTGAAAACGGCCAGCAATTCCCGGCACTTGTTCCAATGCAGTAATAACTGCGTTCAAAGAAAACCCTAACGCTTCTCCAACTGCTAAAGCAGCCAAAGAATTATACACATTAAAGTTTCCTGTCAAATGAAGCGCTACCTCATGACCATCCACCTGATAACGCACACCATTGGCGCCTACATGAACATGCTCTGCTTTCCAGCTGGCTTCTTTCTGTATCCCATAAGTAACCACCGGTACGTTAGAAGCCACCATAAAATGACTGGCCCAGGTATCATCTATGTTGATAACTGCTGTTTTCTGTAAACCCAGCTGCTCTCCTTGAGCACCTAACATTTTAAACAAAGTTGTTTTTGCTTCACAATAACGTTCCATCGTTTCATGATAATCCAAATGATCCTGCGTTAAATTGGTAAAGACAGCCACATCAAAATCACAGCAGGCAACTCGCTGCAGCTCCAACGCATGAGAACTTACCTCCATCACTGCATACCCAATACCTTCTTCTACCATTTGCGCAAACATTTGCTGCAGTTCCAGCGACTCTGGCGTTGTGCGAGAGCCCTCCAAAATTTTGTCGCCAATGCGGTTATGAATGGTGCCGATCAAACCTGTCTTCTTGCCTTGTGCTTCAATAATATTACAGATCAAATTTGTAGTTGTAGTTTTTCCATTGGTGCCCGTCACACCAATCAACACTAATTTTTCACTGGGATGATCATAAAAAGCATTGCTGACTTCTGCCAGCGCCAACCGACTATTCTCCACCAAAATCCAAGGATATTCATTGGAACAATACTGTTCATCGGAAATTAAAATTGCACTGGCACCATTATCCAATGCTTGACGAATATATTGGTGTCCATCGCTCTGAAACCCTTTTATTGCTACAAACAGATTCCCTGCCGTTACCTTTCTGGAATCATATTGAATCCCTGTAATCATACTATCTGGTAAAATACAATGTTTCACATGCTGTACTTCCTGCAATAAGTCACATAGCACTTTCATAAACTGATATCCCCTCTCCGAATTTGTTCTTCTTTATTTTAATATCGTATGCCAATTATCACAATATCACAAGAGAAACATACTGAATTATTTTATATGATATCTTTTAAAATGAAGTGAACAAGAGAATGGAGCAGAAATTGCCCATTCTCTTATTTTGATTAATCCCATATAGGCTCTGTTTCTTCTATCTGCTGCGAATCAACAGTAGCAGAATTTGTTGTAGATTCTGCACTGTCCTCTACATCTGTAATGGTATTGTCTTCTGTTAAATCTCCGTCTTGCTCTGTTATAGCATCTGTCGTATCAGGCACTGTTGTACCAAAATCAACAATCAACGCCGTACCTTTCTCTATCACCTGTCCAGCTTCAATACTCTGCCCCACGCATAATCCGCTGCCGTTCATGGTGCCACTGAGTCCTAAACCGGAAAGAATTCGGTCAACTTCTTTAATCGTTCGGCCGTATAGACTAGGCATCACAACTTGCGTTCCTTCGGCAGGCCCGCAATACAAATATACATTACCGCTCTTTTGCACCTTTGTTCCCTCTGCTGGTACAAAAGTATACAGTACCTCACCCTGCGTTTCTACAATCGGCGTCAATCCAACAGCCTTAATGGCTTCTATGGCATTCATGGGATTATTATCCGGCATAGCAGGTACTGCTACTTCTTCAATTGCCTCTGTCGGTGTGATGGTTACATCCTTTGGCACCTCTAAATAACGCAGGCTATCTTCCATAATTTTCTGAAATACTGGACCGGCTGTGGCGCCGCCATGAGCATCGATCGGGTCATCTACAATGACCAGGCAGGCAATCTGCGGGTTTTCAGCTGGAGCAAAACCGGCAAAGGATACCACACGAGCAGAAGAATAACCGCCACCTGCTGAAACTTTTTCGGCAGTCCCTGTTTTCCCTGCAACCTTATACCCTTCTATTTGTCCTTGTTTACCAGTTCCGGAGGAAACTACCGTTTCCAATACGGCCCATACCTCGCGGGCAGTATCTTCCGAAATTACCTGTCGCACTACCTCTGGTTCCGTTTGTTTGACCAGATTTCCATCAGGATCTTCAATTTTATCTACAATATACGGTTTCATCAGCTTGCCGCCATTGGCCACCGCCGAAATAGCAGTGATCATCTGTATAGGTGTGAATGCGTTAGCCTGCCCGATAGACATAGACGCCAAGTCATAAGGCACCGCCGATTTTTCCGGTACAATTAAACTATCGGCTTCCCCAGGTAAATCAATACCCGTCGGTTCAGTCATACCAAACCCTTTTAAATAATCATAGAACTTACTCATACCCAAACGACGACTTACCTCTACAAATACAGGGTTGCAGGAATTCGCTACCCCTTGCGTAAAGGACTCTGCACCATGACCAATTTTCTTATGGCAACTCATTTTTAATTTACCAATATATTGATAACCAGCACAATAAAAGCCTTCATTTACATTTGTAACTCGCTCCTCTAAAACCATTGCGGTTGTCAAAATTTTAAAGGTAGAGCCTGGTTCATATAAACCATTTACTGCAAAGTTACTCCACAAGCTACTGTCAGCACTGCCATAATCGTTCGGGTCATAATCAGGATAATTGGCCATTCCCAACACTGCACCGGTCTTTACATCCATAACAATGGCTGTCGCCTGCGGCGCATCCTGTTCTTGCACCACTTTTTTTAATTCTCGCTCTATAATATACTGAATCGTTTCATCCAAAGTCAGATAAATATCACATCCAGGTTCTGATGGAATATAGCTCTCTGTTGCTTGGGGAATTTCATTGCCCGCACCATCATACTCCATTAAAAACTTCCCTGAACTCCCTAGCAATGTATCATCATATTGCAATTCAATCCCATTTAATCCCTGATTATCAATACCAGCAAATCCAATAATTTGACTGGCAAGTGAACCTTTTGGATAAGAACGGCGAGACTCTTCCAAAAAATAAACACCTTTATAATCCAATTCTTTTAGTGCTGTTGCCTGCTCATCAGGAATTCTCCGCTTGATATAAACAAAACTGACATCCTTATCAATTTTTTCATTTATTTCATCTTCATCCAATTCTAAAATAGAAGCCAGATTTTGCGCAACCTCTTCTCGTGACTGATATTTTTTACCCTCCGCATTGTCTTCTTGGCGAATAACCCGTGGATTAATATACACTGACTCGGTTGCAATACTAATCGCCAATTGGTTTCCTTTTCGATCATAAATTGCCCCTCGGTTCGGTTTTATATCCACCTCTCGCAAACGGGCATTCAAAGCGCCATTTTCCAACTGAGAAGCATGGAACAATTGCTCATATCCCAATTTTGCAATAATACAAATAATTACCACTGCAAAAATAAGCAGTACTGTCCGCATTCGGTTTTTCATTCATTCATCATCCCAACTTTACAAATTGTTAGTTTGCTACCGTTTCCGGTACACTGGCTGTCACCGACGCCGCATCATTGGCTATTTCTGCAGTTGTCTGCTGCTGTGCAGAAGGATTTTTTTGCAGATAAATGATCTCACTGTTTTCCGGTTTTCGCATCCCCATATTATTTACAGCAATACTCTCAACCGTCTGTAATTCACCTTTTGTTGCAATCTGTTTTTTTATTTTTTCATTTTCATCTCGAACGGTCTTCAGTTCTGTTTTGGTCTGTCCCACCTGATACCCCAGATTCTGGATGTATGCATATTGAACAACTAACACCAAACCTAGCAAAAATACCACCAACAAAGTAGAAATGTGCTGTGCCAATACAGGACGACTTTTTACTTTTGGTTTGCGTTCTTTCTGTAGGACTGGCTGCTGTTCTTCTTCATATTGATAATCATGGGCTACTGCATTGGCTGTATGCATATAATAACCAGAAGCCATCGTCTGATATTGTTTACGGTTATTGTTATAAGTCGATTTATGATAGGAACCCTGCATAGAATTACGCTGTGTATAATTTATTTGTGCGCCGGAGCGTCTTACATCTTTCTTCATTTCTATTCATCCTTTCTCTTCAATAGAATAGCAAGATCAGATAATTTTTTCCACAGCACGGAATTTTGCACTTTTCGCGCGGGAATTCTCCTGCAGTTCCTCTATCGATGCAACCACCGGTTTTCTTGTCAAAATTTTGACTTCTGATATTTTATCGCATTGACAAAAAGGTAATTCCGGCGGGCAAATACAATCACTGGCCAAATATCGAAACTTCTCTTTTACAATCCGATCCTCCAAAGAATGGAACGTAATAATCCCCAAGCGTCCGCCTTTTTTTAAATGTTTGGCCGCCACCGCAATGGTTTCCTCTAACACGCCCAACTCATTGTTGACCTCAATACGAATTGCCTGAAAGGTCCGTTTTGCTGGATGAGAACCTTCTTCACGAGCGCTTTTCGGAATAGCCCGCTTAATCACATCTACCAATTCACCAGTTGTATCAATCGGTTTTTTACCACGAAATTCTACAATAAATTGCGCAATCCGTTTGGCCCATCGTTCCTCACCGTATTCCTTCAAAATACGATGAAGTTCCTGTTCCTCATAAGTATTTACAACCTGCCAAGCACTCAACCCTTGCTGCTGATTCATTCGCATATCCAATGGCGCATCCTGCATATAACTGAATCCCCTGTCTTTTTCATCCAACTGATAAGAAGATACTCCAATATCAAACAGAATTCCATCTACACCGTCCGCTGCATATTGATTCAAAATCATATCAAGATTTTCATAATTACTATGGACAAACGTAACCCGTCCATCAAATATACTTAAATTTTTCTGTGCCGCTGCCAAAGCATTGACATCTTGATCAATACCAATGAGCCTGCCATCCGGTCCTGTTCGCTCTAAAAAACCTTTACTATGGCCGCCTCCGCCCAAAGTGCAATCGACAAAAAGTTCACCTGGCTTTGGTGCCATAATTGTCATAATTTCTTCAAACAGTACTGGAATATGTTTGAATTCCATGTTTCAACCCCCATCATTAAATAAGAAATCCCATATCGCTCATAGCCGAAGCCAATTCTTCCGGCGTTTGACTTTCCGCAATATACGCTTCTCTAACCGATTTGTTCCAGATTTCCAGACGATTTCCCGCGCCAGTAATCATAACTTCCTTCGTTAAATTACCATATTCCCGCAAATTAGGCGGCAACATGATACGTCCCTGCTTGTCCAGTTCACACTCCGTAGCACCGGAGAAAAAAAACCGGGCAAAAGAACGGGCACTTGGTTGATTGAGTGGCAACGCTTGAAGTTTTTCCTCAAAAATAGCCCATTGCTCCATGGGATATACAAAGAGGCAACCATCCAGACCTTTCGTAACAATAAACTGTTCACCCAAAGCATCTCTTAATTTTGCAGGAATAATAATTCTGCCTTTGGCATCTATGGTGTGTTCATATTCACCGCGAAACATCTGAATTCACCTCCTACCCATTTTGCAAATCACTTTTATCAAAAATAAATACTACCATATTTTCTTAGTTTATTACGTATTTTTAATCACAATCATCCACTTTCATCTACTTTCTACCACTATACACCACTTTTATCATAAAATCCAATGCAAAATTATTCCTATTATAGATTGTAACCAAATTGTTACTTTTATATAAAAACATTTGTTTCGATATCTTCCAATACTAGTAAAACTGCGACTTTATACAAAAAATTATTATTTTATTCAACAATGCACATACTATATAGAAATAATCCAAACTTACAAATTTTGTTCTGCAACTTACTATTTATCATCTATCTGTTTCATGATATAATAACTGGTAATATGCTTCCATTTTTCAGAAAGGCGGCGCGATATGAGAAAAAAACAAACGCCCAAGAAAGAAACCATTGTGCTTCATTCAGTATCGGAAGATGATGAACTGAAACGATTGGAACGAATCACTGAAGAATTAACCCGCACTATGGAAAAAACAAGAATTGCTGAGTACGTGCAATATTTGGAACATCCAGGCAGATTGCTTTGGACCAATTTTTTAATTGGTTTGGCTCGCGGCTTGGGCAGTACCATCGGACTCGCCGTAGTATTAGGTATCTTCGTGTATTTCGTGCAAAAGCTCGTCATGCTAAATTTGCCAGTAATCAGCGACTTTATTGCAGATTTTATCATAATGATCCAAAATAACTACACAATGATTCGGTAAAAATGGGTTATAAAGCCGTCGTAATATCTCAAATCTTTATAAAGGAGTTTGCTTATCACAATGTATTTTTATATTCCAATTCTTGTCTTCTTATTGATCGACCAATTTGTAAAATATCTCGTTCGTTCCAATATGGTACAAGGACAATCCATTCCTATTTTACAAAATATTTTTCATTTAACCTATATTGAAAATCCTGGTGCTGCTTTTGGCATTTTGGCCAATCATCGCCTTTTATTTTTACTGCTGACCGCCGTCATTACCGGTATCATGTTTTATTTATATCTACAATTAAACAACAAGAAATCACCCACTGCCTTTAGTCTGGCACTGGTAATCAGCGGTGCATTGGGAAATTTCATCGATCGCTTTTTCCGCGGTACCGTTACTGACATGTTTGATTTTCAAATTTGGCCAATTTTTAATATCGCTGATATCTGCATTTGTCTTGGCCTTGCCGGTCTTTGTTATTTATTATTGATCAAAGGAGAGGAACTATAATGGATATTTTCGAATTACAAATTACAGAAGAACAAAACGGTACCCGTTTAGATAGTTTTCTCGCCAAAGAACTGGAAGGTATTTCCCGTTCTTATTTGCAAAAATTGATTGGAGAACAGCAAATTACAGTGAATCAAAAAGCAGTAAAATCCAATTACAAAATAAAAACCGATGATCTGCTGCTCATCCAAATCCCTGATGCTGTTCCCATTGATATCGTGCCCGAACCAATGCCGCTTAATATTATATATGAAGATTCTGATCTTTTAATTGTCAACAAACCTGCCGGTTTGGTCGTGCATCCTGCCCATGGTCATTACAAAGGCACCTTGGTAAATGGTCTTTTAGCTCATTGTTCTGACTTATCCGGCATCAATGGAAAAATGCGGCCCGGTATCGTCCATCGTATCGATAAAGACACCTCCGGTCTTTTAATGATCGCAAAAAATGATACTGCGCATCAGCACCTGGCTGCTCAGTTAAAAGAACACAGTATTCAGCGTGCTTATTATGCTTTGGTACAAGGTGTTATAAGTGAACCTGCCGGTTTTATAGATGCGCCTATCGGTCGCCATGAAACAGACCGAAAAAAAATGGCTGTTACATTAAAAAACAGTAAAGAAGCCCGCACCCATTACTATGTAAAAGAACGATTCCAACGCAATACTTTTATTGAGTGCCGTCTTGAAACAGGACGCACTCATCAAATCAGAGTGCATATGGCTTATTTAGGATATCCGCTGGTAGGAGATCCTTTATATGGTACACGAAAAAACAATCTCGATTTTCTTGGTCAGGCACTGCACGCTTATGCATTGGGCTTTGTTCATCCCCGCACGGGAGAAAGCTTATATTTTGAAGCGCCGTTGCCGGAACACTTTCAAACAGTCTTAAAAAATCTGTCACAAGGAGGCTGAGTCCATCATGACTGTCAACAATATTGTAATGGACCAATCTGCCATTAATCGCTCTCTAAGCCGTATCGCTCACGAAATATTAGAGCGTAACAAGGGAACCGATCATCTGGCATTCATCGGTATTCGCAGCCGCGGTATTCCGCTGGCCTGGCGACTGGCAAAAAAAATTGAACAGATTGAAGGGGTTTCTCTTCCTGTAGGTGAATTGGATATCACCTCTTATCGGGACGATTTGGAGCAGTTTGGTACCAAAGCCGAATTTTCCGCTAACAAACTTCCCTTTGATATCACCGGAAAAAAAGTAATTCTAGTAGA
>USPE01000027.1 GCA_900556545.1 uncultured Peptococcaceae bacterium
CGTTTACGATGATTTCGTTAGAACCGATGGACATAACTACTACATCACCTACAGAGCCATTGCCTACAGCAAAGATCTGAGTACCGGTGTAGTATTTGGTTACATTGTCAGTTCTATATCTCAGTACAGCCTGGATGGTAACATTACCAACGGTATCGGAGGTCAGGTTGATATCAAAAGAACCTTTTCTGTCATTTACAGAGCCTACGGTAGCAGAAACTTTAGCACCTTCTGGTTTATCTAAAATTACTACGCTTGCAGTGCCTGTTCCATCTTCACTTCCAACTGGAGTTACACTGTTGCCGTTTTTATCAACAACCTGAGCAGTAATTTTGTTGTTGACATTCACTTCACAGGTTTTGGTGTCGAAAGCCAAGTCGCTGGCTTCATCAGCAACAGTTAAGGTTTCGGTTGCTACCAGATTATAACGTTCATCCACTAAGGTTACGGTAATTTCGGAACCAACATATTTTTCATCATCTTTTACTTCAATGATTGGCAGACCGTTAGTTCCATAAGTTACATCTTCTACAGCATAACCGCTGATAGCAGTCATTTCTTCAGCGTTATTGCCAATAGATTTGGTTACGCCGTCAGCGTCAACCCACTGCATAGCGCGTGGTGTAATGGTGGAACCCAGTTCTACAGAATCAGTGTAATAGGTAATTCTTAAAGAAACAGGAGTTCCCATTTCTTTTACTTCGATAGAAACAGTTGCGGAAGCGCCGTTATCCAGAATTACTTTGAATTCATAGGTACCTTCGGCATCAAAGGTTTCATCCATTAAGATAGTCCAGCCGTATTCGTCTGTGTAGTTACCTAAATAGAAATTGTCATTATCCAAATCAGATTCGGATGGGGAAGATACCAATTGTACAAAGTTTTCAGAGTCGGCATCAGTGTTGCTGTTTAAAGCGCCATACATACCGCTGCCAGCCTCATCTTTTGTAACATCAGTTACTTCACTGCCTGCTGCATCATAAATGCGGAAGCCGATTTTACCCTGTAAGCCGGTATTGCCGCTGTAGTCAGAGTCGAAATCAGTTGGAGCAGATGGAGTGATGTCTGCTTCGATGGAAGTTGCAACAGTAGAACCAGCAGTTACATTGATAGTCATATCATAAGAACCGGTGCTTACATAAATTTTGTAGTCGCCTTCTCTTAAAGCGGTAACATCAAAGCTGATTTTACCCTGTGCATTTGTTGTTGCGCTTGTTTTGCTTGTTGTCAGGTTGGAACTGTTTGTTTCAATGCTAACATTAGCGCCTCTTACAATCTGATCATTTTCGTTGTACAGATATAATTCAACTTCTTCAGATTTTGCACCGTTTGCAGTCAGATTACGTGTTAAGTCAACAACATCGCCATTGTTAATTTCGTTGTCATCTAAGTCATCGCCATCCAGGTTGCTGCTGCCAGTCATGTAGTAGGAGCTTGTGCTGGTGTTAGCAGCTCTTACAGTGATGGTTCTGTTGTCAGAATCATAAGCAAACTGTGTCATGTTGTTGCAGATAGAAGCGGCAGTGCTAGTGCTGTCGTCTAATCCACCATTTTCATCTACCAGTGCAGCATGGATATAAAACGTGCCGGTACGCTGTAAGGTGATTTCGGTAGTTTCAACACCTGCAACAGGCAGCCGCCATACAGTTACCTGGTCATTATCGCCCAGATCAACTTCGGTAGCGCCGTCAACATCTTTTAAAGCGCTGGAAGCAGCGCCGCTGGCGCTACCTTCTGTAACCCATACATATACCAGTTCAGAGTTGGTTGTACCACGACCACTTGCATCATTCAATACAAATGTAATGTCGGAAGTAGCTTCGCTGCTATCACTATCTAATCTTACTGTCGGATTTTCGTCAGTGTAAACATAAGATGCGCCGCCGTCAGCTTCGTTGGCAGCGAAAGCAGCAACTGGCATTAAAGTCATCATGAAGCACAATAATGTCAGAATCGCAAATAATTTTTTGTTTTTCAATTTATTTCCCTCCTAGGATATTTCTTGGTCGGTTTTACGCCTCGCCAGGCGTCGGCTGAATATACCGAAAAAACGCGCCTTTTCAGATAATTGTCCACCACAGGAGGATATTCAAAAGTTATGAGTTTTGAATACGTACATATGTTTTTGTTAAAAATGTAACAAAAATTGTTATTTCATACTCATTTTTTAGATAAAAGTTTTTTATAACAACAAATATGATTGTGTGAAATAAAAATCGGAGGGAAAGAATATGCAGAAAAAGGATGCCAAAATGAATGATTGTCCGTCATGGGTTGACAATCATATGGGGAAATATGCTGTCTGCAAAATGGTTTATAGACGTTTTGCGATAGCGGAAATGTTGTGCAAAAATAAAAAAACGCTGTCAACGCAACTTTGGGGTTGCGTTGGCAGCGTTTTTTATGAAAAATAGGGTTTAGTGTTCTTCAATATAGTAAACAACGTAAGCTCTTGGATAATCCTGGCGGATGATGTTCATAACTTCGATTCCGACAGAGATTTCACCAATCAGGTTAAAATCCATATCAACGTCAAAATCCTCATCTTCGGTTGCTTTGATAACGTCAATCTGTGGATTTGGGTCGTGATCCGGTTTGATTCCCAGAGCCAGGTATTTTTCTTTTGCTTCTTCTGCGCTGTCAGCAAAAACAACTTGTGTATGACTTGTATGCTGCATTGTTCAACACTCCTCTTTTGATAAAATATTACGAACTGTTTTCATTATAGCAGATTGGACAGTAATATACAAAATGAATTTCCTAATTTGCGTAGGAATTTATTGATACATAGTTAAAAAAGTTGCGCTTCTGCTGAGGGGGAGCAGAAGCGCAGTCTATATCAAGAGCAGAAGCGGAGAAAGGAGGTTGCGATTGGATACTGCCGAAAGGAAAACAGCAGTAGAGGGAGGTTGCTTCTGCCGGGAAATATTCTATATAAAAATTTTTATTGCATTATATAAGCTTTATATAATAAGATTACCCACATTATTAAATTTGTAAACGATTTTATGTTGACGGTTGTTCATTATTTTGATATAAATGGCCGTCTACAATCCGCACGATTTTTTGCGCCTTTTTACCAACGCTGGGGTCGTGAGTAATCATCAAAATGGTGTTGCCCAGATCATTTAGTTCTTGAAACAACTGCAGCACATCCTGCCCTGTTTTGCTGTCCAGCGCGCCGGTGGGTTCGTCAGCCAGCAGAATGGCCGGATTGCCCACCAAAGCTCGGGCAATGGATACGCGCTGCTGCTGGCCGCCGGACAGTTCGCTGGGTTTGTGATGCAGCCGTTCGCCCATTCCCAGCAGGGTCAGCTTTTCGGTGGCGGTCTGCACTGCTTCTTTGTGGGACACACCGCGAATCAGCAAGGGCATGATAGTGTTTTGCAGCACATCATATTTGGGAATCAGCTGGTATCGCTGAAAGATAAAGCCAATGTGCTGATTGCGAATGCGGGTCATTTTGGCGTCATCGGCCTGATGAACGGCTTCGCTGTTCAGAAAAAATTCGCCGTCATCGGCGGTATCCATACAGCCAATAATATTCATCAATGTGGATTTGCCTGAACCGGATGGCCCCAAGATGGCGATAAATTCGCCGGGATACACGTGCAGGTTAATATCAAACAGCACCTGCACTTTTTCATTTCCCAGGCTATAAGATTTGTTGATATGGTTTAACATTAGCAAAGGTTCCATAGTATCGTTCCTTTATTCATGATTTAAAGCCTCGATTGGTTTCAGGCAGGCTGCTTGCCATGCCGGATAAAAGCCAAACACTGTGCCGGTGAAGATGGCAAAGAACAGTGCGATAATGGCTGCTGTGTTGGAGGCCACCACGCTCATGCCGCTGAGCCGCACAACAGGCATAATGAGATAACCAACAATAACGCCGATAATGCCGCCCAGAATACTGATAAAGTTGGCTTCTAACAGAAACTGCAGCAAAATATCCTTGCGGGAGCTGCCCAGCGCTTTTAAGATGCCAATCTCTCGTGTACGTTCTTTTACTGATACAAACAGCACGTTCATGATGCCAATGCCGCCCACCACAAAGACAACGCTGGCTACGGCAATCAGCAGGATGGACATGGTGTTGGCCGATTGCTGACTGGCTGCTACCTGGCTGCCGGCATCGGAGACAGTGAAGCTGCCTTTGGGGTACAGCTCTGCCAAAAGGGTTTCAATATCGCTGATGGTGGTTTCCATCTGGTTGACGTCATCGGCTACCGCAATGATTTTAGGTGTTGCGTTGCTAGAGCCCAGCACATATTTAACGGCTGAATTGTATGGCACAAAAATTGCGCTGTCCAGGGTAATATCGGAAACGGTGGAACCTGTCTCAGATAAAACGCCGATGACCGTATACTTTTTGCTGTTGATATTGATGACGCTGTTGTAGGCGTCGGATACGTTTTCAAAAATGCTGACGGCTGCATCATAGCCCAGTACTGCTACTCGCTCCAGATCTTCATTGTCGGTGTCGGTGAAAAATTGTCCCTGCAGCAGTTCCAGATTGGTAATGTCTGCGTAATCGGTTGTGACGCCCACAATGGTGGAGGAAAGGCTGTCTTCCAGTGTGCCGCCTTCCACATCACTGCTGCCGTTTACCAGCAGTGTGATTTGGGCCAAATTGGGGATAAACCAGGACAATTCTTCTAAATCTTCTTCGGTGAAGGTGGTCTTTTTGATTTGCTGCACACCGCCCATCATGCCACCCATCATACCGCCGGGGAATCCGCCGCCACTGCCTGATCTTCCACCGCCGCCACCGCCGGGCATGCCGCCTCCGGGAAACCCTCCTCCGCCAAAGGAGGAAGAGGACCCGCTGTTATCGGCAATGGTAATGGTTCCGGCATTCAGATTTTTAAACTGATCCTGCACGTCTTTTTGCCCGCCCAGTCCAATGGCGATGACGATAACGATGGTGGCTGCGCCTACAATAATCCCTAATGAAGTCAGTAATACTTTTGTTTTATTTTCTTTGATATTGATCCAGACCAGATTAAGAATTTCGTGAAGCGCCATCAGGCATGCCTCCTTCCATACCGGTTGGCGGAGTGCCGCCCATCTGCTCCGGTGTTTCGCCGGCGCTGCTGGTTTGGCTTTCGCTGTCGGTGGTACGGTTAATCTGGCTTTCGATGAGTACAATATCGCCTTCCTCTAAGCCGGAAGTGACTTCATAACTGGAACCGTCGGTAAAGCCCAGTGTTACTTCCTGCTGCAGTGAGGTGCCGTCTTCTTGTTTTACGTTTACATAATTTTTATCGCCCTGGGTGGTGATGGCTCGTTTTGGAATGATTAATACGTCATCTACCCGTTCGCTGACCAAATCAACGGTGCAGGACATGCCTTCATAAATGTCCGACAGCGATCCCTTAAAAATTCCCCCCGGGCCCTCCCCCTTCCACTGTAACGGTAACCGTGTAGTTTACCGTTGGAGCGCCGGCAGCCATTGGGGAAACACTGATGGCATTTACTTTGCCTTCAAAGGTTTCTTCGGATGTGTCAAAGGTAACCAGAGCCTGCTGATCCAGAGAAACGTTGCTGATGTCATCCTGGTCAATGGATAGTACAATGGAGATGCTGTCATTCTGTGCAATGGTGATAACGTCCTGGGTTAAGTCAATCTGTTCGCCTGCTTCAAAGGCAATATTGGTAACCAGACCATCGCAGGGAGATAAAATGACATTATCCTGCAAACAGCTGTTTAGTTCCTGCACATAGGCATATAAGTTTTCTGCTGTCAGTTGGGTACTCAGCACTTCCTGCTGCAGTTTATTAACAGTGCTTTCATAGGTTAAATCGGCTGTTTCGGCAGAAACGGTAGTTTTGTTCTTTTCACTTTCTGCCATTTCTTTGTTGCTTTCGTAGAGTAATTTGTAATTGTCATAGGTTAGTTGGGTATTTTCCAAATCTAACTGCAGCTGACTGACTTTGCGCTGCAATTCGCTGTAGGTCATGCCGCTGTACCAATCCTGATAATCCTCGTTATATTCATCGTAGGCTTCCTGTGCTTCTTCCAGACAGGTTTGGGCATCTTCGATACGATTTTCCAGCGTATCATATTCATCTACAACCGATTGATATTTGTTGATGATTTCGATGGCTTCGTCGAATTTATCAACTGCGGTGTTGTAGGCATCGCCGTATTTTTCGGCATCTTCGCTGTCAGCATAGGCATCTCTTTCTGCTTCGGCCTTTTCCAGCGCCTCGGTCAGTGATTCCAGCTGATTTTTATAATTGTTGTAGGATGATTTATAATCGGCGTTGTCTTCGTTGTAATCTTCATAAAATTCTTCCAGTGCTTCCAGTGCTTCGTCGTAGTAATCTACCAGGCTTTTCATATTGTTTCTGGTGGCAGTGCGCAGATTATATAGTTCCAACAGTTCGCTGTATTTTTCGTAGTCCTCCTGTCCTTCTTGTAAATTCTTTTCATACTCAGTCATTTTGTTTTGCATTTCTGTTAATGTGTTTTCGTAAACACCGGATGCCACTGAACCATCGCTGAGGCTTTCGGTTCGGGTTTGTTCTGCATTGACAGTTCCCAGTGTCAGATTAATGGAGGCTTCGTCTGCTTTTAACTGGGCTTCCTGATAAGCGTTGTTTAAGGTGTTCATGGCTTTGTTCAGTGAAGTTTGGTCCAGAATAAACAGCGGATCCCCTTCTGAAACATGTTCGCCTGCCCGCACCAGCACTTCTTCTACTTTTACTTCCAAATCCAGATGGGTGTCGTCATCCAGTGTTACATCTAAATCCAATCCAGTGGTTTGTGTTGTGACCGATGCAGTGCCTTCTTCCGACAGGCTGGAAATAATATCGCCTCTTGTCACAGTCTGTTCTCTGGCCTGAACAGTGTCGGCCTTTGTGTTATTTTTCTGCCAGAAAAAAATTCCTGCTGCAATCAAGGCTGCAATTGCAATTACAACAATGGCAATTATCGCTTTCTTGCGTGTGATGTTCTTTAACAAATGAATCCCGCTCCTTTTCTTGTTCCTCGTTTTTCTGTAAGAAAAAGATACCAATTATTTGTGACAACCTTGTGTGAAACTTTTTCAGAAAAAGTAACAAAAATTGGATGCAAAAAAGCTGCTGCATTTTGCACATCCAACAGATAGGCAAAATACAACAGCAAAATTGTAAGGGATATATGGTAATCGACTTGAGAGATTTTATAGCAGCACCGCAAACAGAAAGGCCCAGAATACAGTAAAAAATCCTGCCAGCCCCATGGCAATACCGCTCATAGCCCCCTGCAGTTCTCCCATAGCAATGGCGCGGGTGGTGCCCACTGCAGGGCTGCAAGTGCCGATGCCAACGCCCTGGGCAATGGGATCGGTAATGTGAAACAGCTTTACCATAAACGGTGCGATAATGGAGCCGGTGATGCCTGTAAAAATGACTGCGGCAATGCCGATGGGCACAATACCGCCCAACTGTTGGGTGATGCCCATAGCGATAGGCGTTGTTACCGATTTGCTCAACAAAGAGGCAGTCAGAACGGTGTCCAGTTCAAACAGTTTGCACAAACCAAATACGACAGCCATAGAGGCAAAGGAACCCACAACAGTGCCGACTAAAATAGGCAGCAGATTGTTTTTCAGAATCTGCAGATTTTTATAGATGGGCACAGCCAGCGCAGCAGTGGCTGGCGCCAAAAACAAATTGATGATGTCGCCGCCTTCCTGAAAGGCTTCCATGGGAATCTGAAAAATTTGCAAAACAGCTACAATGATGATTACTGCAATTAACAGCGGATTGGCAATGGGATGGTTTATCTTGCGGCTGATTGCCAGTCCCAGCTGATAAGTTAAGATGCTTAGCACAACACCAAAATAGGGCGAATAAAACACTTCTTTAAGCGCTTGCATGATGTTTCCGCTCCTTTCGTTTTTCTTCCAGTTTAATCATGGCTGTTACAGTCCAGGCTGTAATAGCAAAGGTGGTAAAAACGGATACCACGCAAATAAAAATCAGAATCAGCAGCTTGCCCTCCATGTAATGCAGATTTTCTATAATAGAAACTGCCGGCGGGATAAAGAAAAATGCCATATTATCCAGCAAAAAATCAGTCTGCTTTTTGATATGATACACTTTGAGCGGTCCCCATAATAAAAAACAGAATACAAGAATCATACTGATAACACTGGCAGGAAAGGGAAACGGCAAAATGGCAGCGATAAGTTCCCCTACAAAACAGAGCAGAAAGATAATGGCAATCTGCATCATAATTTTCATGTTGTTCGCCTTCCTTTGCATGATGAAAAGTTAGCTCTGTTCCAATACAACAGAGATTGTCCAGTTGTTTATATTATGCTTTCCCATTGCAAAAAGCAAGTAGTAATTTGTGAATCGTTGCTATGTACACAGTATTTTTCATGGTGTTGTGATGTAACCAAACCTTAATGAAAACCTGATAGTTTATCAATTGACTTTCAGATACAAACATTATAAGGTTACTAATAGAACTAATATAGAATCAATTCTGCAATTTACATAAAATCAACAGTATATAGGATACTGAATCATAGCGTACTTATTGTACAAAAAACGCAAAGAAAGGGATGCCGTATCATGCTTTTTACCAGAACGCAAAAGGCTCTGCTTTTACTGCTTATCTTTTTACTTTATATTGTGATTGGTGTAGCTGTGCCCTTGTTTCAGACACCGACATTGTCAAAACAAACACAAAATCAGTTGGCAGAGGCTTCTTTTTTTTATGGTGATGAACCGGGCATCGACCGCGCCATGCTGTTAGAGAGCAATGAGAGCGCCTGGGAAGAACGGATTCGCCTGCTGAATCAGGCCAATGAACAAATTATTTTAACAACCTTTGACATGCGGGAATGCAGCAGCACGTTAGATTTGGTATCCATTTTGCAACAAAAGGCCCAACGGGGTGTTTCGGTAAAAATTTTATTGGATGGGTTAAATGGATGGTTTCATGCGGAACAATCGTCTCTGTTTCGCGCACTGGCTACAGAGCCAAATGTTGAGATCAAGCTGTACAACCCCATCACAGTGCTGCGTCCATGGATGAATCTGTATCGCTTGCATGATAAATTTATAATTGTAGATGATGTTGGCTATATTATCGGCGGCCGCAATACCCACGATTATTTTATCGGCAACTATGATACCGACAGCCGCAGTTTGGACAGAGAGGTGCTGGTATATAACACCGTCCATGGTACAACAGACAGTGATCAAAGCTCTGTGCATAACTTGCAAGGGTATTTTGATCATATGTGGAACAGTGACTATTGCCAGTATTACGGCGAAAAAGATACACCGTCGGATAGTCAAGAGCAGCGGCTGCGGGAACTGACACAGCACTATGTGAATCTGGTGCGGCAGAATCCCGATTTATTTCAGGATTTGGATTTTATGAGCCGTACGGTACCTACCAATCAGATTACCCTGCTGTATAATAATCCGGATCCGGTAGAGAAGGAACCTGTCGTTTTTCAGCAGCTGGTAGAAATTATGAAGCAGGCGCAGGAGCAGGTAACATTTTTCTCACCTTATGCAGTCTGCAATGATTATATGCTGCAGCAGCTGCGGCAGGTATCAGCGCAAGTGCCGGATTGTCATCTGGTGATCAACTCGGTAGAAAATGGAGATAATTTTATAGCTTCTTCTGACTACCTGCGTCATAAAGAAGATATCTTGAGCAGCGGTTTTTCTGTATATGAATATGATGGCGGCACATCTACCCACGGAAAATCTCTTGCCATTGATGACAGGCTTTCTATCATTGGCTCTTATAATCTGGATTTGCGCAGCACTTATCTCAGCACAGAAACCATGCTGGTGATTGACAGTGCAGAATTGACTGCCCAATTGAAGCACAACTTCCATCTGATGGAGCAGCAAAGCCGTCAGTTAATTAGCCAGGATACGTATATGGTTCCTGATGGTTTGGAAACAAACTCTGTATCATTGCTCAAGCGCTGGGCCTGGTGGTGGACAGGGCTGTTTTTGCAGCCGTTCCGCTTATCTATTTAATGGCGTAGGAATAGGCGGCGGATAAAGTGCTATAGCATCAGCCCATAGTATCAATGGATAACACATATTGGCCAATAAAAAATCAGACAGCACTGAACCGATAAACAAGTTCAGACTGTCTGATTTTTTGTGCTGTGCAATATGGTGTATGAAAACAATTAATTGGATTATAGAAATTATAATCGGCTAAAATCCAAGGTGGCAAATAAATCGTCCAATGTTTCTGCGCGGCGAATGCACTCTACAGAGCCGTCGGCTTTCAGCAATAATTCGGCAGAGCGGAGCTTGCCGTTATAGTTGAAGCCCATGGCATGACCGTGAGCGCCTGCATCATGGATTACAAGATAATCGCCGGTGGCAATTTCCGGCAGTTCCCGATTGATGGCAAATTTATCGCAGTTTTCGCAGAGGCTGCCTACCACATCATATACATGGTCAGCAGGGGCATCTTCTTTGCCCAATACGGTTACATGATGATAAGCACCATACATGCCGGGACGCATCAGATTGGCCATGGAAGCATCTACGCCGATGTAATGTTTGTAGGTATCTTTGGTATGAATGGCTTTGGTAACCAGATACCCATAAGGTCCTGTTACCATGCGGCCGCATTCCAGGCAGATTTTTAACGGTGCCAGACCTTTGCCCACAATCAATTCCTCATACAGCGCTTTGACATCTTGTCCCAGTGCTTCCAAATCCACAGGTTCCTGTTCCGGTTTGTATGGAATACCAATACCGCCGCCAAAGTTGACAAAGGAGAACTGAATGCCCACTTCCTGGCTGATATCTGCAATCAGTTCAAACATCATTTTGGCAGTTTCCGCAAAAAATTCACGGTTTAACTCATTGGAAATAATCATGGTGTGAATACCAAATTTGGCAGCCCCTTTTTCTTTCATGATGCGATAAGCGTCAAACAGCTGCTCTCTGGTCAGTCCGTATTTGGCTTCCTCCGGTGTGCCGATGATTTCATTACCGCCCCGCAATGGACCGGGATTATAACGGAAGCTGATGGTGTCAGGCAGACCAATCTGGCTGTCGATAAAATCAATATGGGTAATATCGTCCAAATTTAGAATAGCGCCCAGCTCTTTGGCTTTGGCATATTCTTCAATGGGCGTTTCGTTGGATGTGAACATGATCTTTTCGCCGGTCAGCCCAACCTTTTCGCATAAAATCAGTTCTGCCATAGAGCTGCAGTCACCGCCGAAGCCCTCTTCTTTTAAAATCTTTAACAAATAAGGATTGGGAGCAGCCTTTACTGCATAATACTCTTGAAATTCCGGGGCCCAGCTGAATGCGTTTGTCAAGCGACGGGCATTTTCACGGATCGCCTGTTCATCATAAATGTGAAATGGTGTCGGGTAATGCTGCGCGATCTGCGCAATCTGTTCGTTGGTAAAGGGAACAGTTTTTTTCATGAAAGTACGCCTCCTGATAAAAAATAAGTGTAGATTTATGGTATACAAAATAGAATTTATTTACACATAGCTTAATAATAAGAGCTAGTAGAATATATATTATCCTATCTGTTTCAGTAAAATCAACCGACTTTGTCCATTATACAAAATACATGTACAGATACAATCTATTTATCATAAAACAGAAATTTACAGGAAAAGATGCGGAAATATTGCTTTTTTTCAGCAAACAGGCTATAATAACAAAGGAAAAAGAGAAAAGATATATGTCTTTGTATCGAGGACATATGAATACGATAATACAGACAGTTCATTTAGACCATCCTGTCATTAAACAAAACTAGGCTTATTTGTTTTTGCGCAGCAGCATTGCAGGCTGAACCGCAAAAATCGATAGCGCCTTTGTGCGCTTTTTTTATTGCTGTTTTTTGTGACTGCTGTTTTATTGCAGATGGGTTTTATCGTTTCTTTATACAAAGCGTTGTTATGATATCATTGATAGATTGGAGGACGTTATGTTTATTTTAAAAAATGAGATACAGTTTGACACTGCCCACTATCTCAGCGGATATGAGGGCAAATGCAGCAACATTCATGGCCATCGTTATCGTCTGGTGGTAGAACTGGCCAGTGATACTTTGCATCAAAGCGGTCAGCAGCGTGGAATGCTGGCTGACTTTGGCGATGTCAAAGCCATGCTGAAGCAAATTGCCGATCAATATGACCATAAGCTGCTGATTGAAGATAATGCCGATGGCCGCGCCGTTGCCCAACAATTGGCACAGGTGCCCAATCAGTTTGCCGTATGGATGGTGCCTTATCGGCCCACTGCCGAAGAAATGTCCCGCGACATTTACTATCAGATAAAAGCAGCCGGCTATCCGGTTTATTCGGTAGAATTATTTGAAACACCGGTCAATAGCTGCATCTATCGGGAGGTGTAAATATGCTGCCTGTGATTGAACAATTTATATCCTTGGATGGCGAAGGCCCTACTGCCGGAGAACTGGCATATTTTGTCCGCTTTCAGCAGTGCAATCTGCGCTGCAGCTGGTGCGACACCGTTTATTCTTGGGATAACAGCGTGCCGGTACAATGGAAATCGGCACAGCAGATTTATGATGAAATTACCGCCAGCGGTATTCACAATGTAACCCTGACAGGCGGTGAACCGCTGATTCAAGGAGACATTATCCCGCTGCTGCAGTTGCTGGCTGCCAATGACCAGCTGACTGTGCATATCGAAACCAATGGTTCGGTTAATATTGCAGCCTTTCGGCAGGCATGTCCGGCAGAAAATATCATTTATATTTTAGACTATAAGCTGCCGGATAGCGGTATGGAAGAACAAATGGATTTGCAGAATCTGCAGTTGGTGCAGCAAAATGATGTTTACAAATTTGTTATTGCCAGCCAAGCCGATTTGCAGCGGGCAGTGGAATTGGTGCAGCAGTATCATCTGTCCCGGCGTTGTCAGGTATTTTTCAGTCCTGTACGAGAATTGATCGATCCATTGTTGTTGGTAGATGCCATGAAAAAGCATCGCCTGAACAACGTAAAATTACAAATACAGCTGCACAAAATTTTGTGGCCGAAAGAAATGAGGGGAGTATAAACATGGCAATTGATACCGAAAAAATCGCCTATCACATTCGGGAAATCCTGTTGGCGCTGGGAGATGATCCGGACAGAGAAGGCTTAAAGGAAACACCGCAGCGTGTAGCCAAAATGTACGCCGAAGTATTTGCCGGTATGAACTACAGTAATCAGGAAATTGCCCATATGTTCAGTACCACCTTTGAAGAAGAGGATTATTTGAATCGCCAGAATAACATGGTGGCTGTCACTGAGATTCCTATTTTCAGTTACTGTGAGCATCATATGGCGCTGATGTATAATATGACCGTTTCGGTAGCGTATCTGCCCAAAGAGAAAATTATCGGGCTCAGCAAAATTGCCCGCATTGCCGACATGGTGGGACGGCGGCTGCAGTTGCAGGAACGGATTGGCAGCGACATTGCTGAAATCGTGTCTATTGTGACAGAAAGTCCGGATGTAGCTGTGCTGGTAAAAGGGGAACACAGCTGTATGACTGCCCGCGGCATAAAAAAAGCAGGCACTGTCACACGCACAGCCACATTTTGCGGAATCTTTGAAACGGATACCGCTTTGCGTCAAGAGGCGCTCCTGTTATTGGGAAGTCCTATGGTGTGATAAGCTGTATCAATATACGATGCACTATATATAGGAAGAAAAACGATTTAAAAGAAAAATATACAGGCTATTTAGTAATGCCATCAGGAAGGAATGGAGAAAATCATGCAGGGAAAAGCAGTTGTAGTATTTAGCGGCGGTCAGGATTCCACCACATGTTTATTTTGGGCGCTGAAAAACTTTGATGAAGTCATTGCAGTAACATTTGACTACGGACAGCGGCACAAGTTGGAGATTGCATGTGCAAAAGAAATTGCCCAGGAGTTGGGTGTAGAGCATCATATCTTAGATATGGCGCTGTTAAATCAGTTAGCCCCCAATGCCCTCACCAGAGAAGATATTCCGGTAGAAGCAGGGCAGGACGGCGCCATGCCCAATACCTTTGTAGAAGGGCGCAATATGCTGTTTTTAACCTTTGCCGGTGTACTGGCAAAAGTAAAAGGCGCCAAGGCTGTTATCGCCATGTCGGTATATCCTGAAGAAGGCCCTGACAGAATAGGCGTGCAAGATGTCTGCGGACCTGCTGA
>USPE01000028.1 GCA_900556545.1 uncultured Peptococcaceae bacterium
TCTTTTCTAAAAACAACAAGTTAGTTAATTTTCAGCCAACGCAGCCACTTGCCAATAATGATACCAAATAACGCCGGAATCACGCCAATACAGCATGCAAGCTGCAAGGTATGCCATCCGATTACTCCGACTGCGGAAAAACCTACTAATAAACCAATCAGTGGACAATACCAGTAGAATTTAGTCTTTTTGGCAAGAAAATAGGTAATAAGTGCGGTTGCAAAAAAAAGTAATAAAAAAATCGGTAGTGAAACAATTTCAAAATAATTCTCAAGTGTTATAATAACTACTGCCACCGGTACAAGAAGCCACATCATTAACCCCATAAGAATTTCTCCCAGCATAACGACCACCGCCCTTCGCACACGTACCAAAACTGTATGTACCCTTCTTAAGTTTATTCTACCATAGGAAAATTTTTTCAACAAGATATATTTTTACTGCAAATTTGTGTAAAGGTGCTGCTGAAAAGTAATTATAAAACGAATATCCGATTGAAAGAATGTATGTTTGTATGTTATAATATCGCATGAGAGTAACCAAAAACGGTAGGCGGTTTTCCTCCCTTTGAGGGGAGGTGATAACGATGACATACGAATTATATGGGGCGATTATCGCAACATTGACTCTGCTTGTCGCTGTTATCGCCTTGCTACGCAAGTAACAAGGTAACAGTTCTTTTATAAAAAAAGACAACCCGCCTTAACCCTGAAAAGTGAGGCGAGTTGTCGCTAAACGATTATGGGAGATGAACCGTTTATCAGCGTATTAGCCGTACGCCGCGGTTACTCTCTTTATATTTATATCCTAGCACAGAAAAAAATATTCGTCAACCGTAAAATATTATAGCAAATACTGCACAGTTCTCATTTCTCCATAACTTTTCCACCGGCAGAAAAATCTATAGCAATTTTGCCATACCAATTACACAAACAACAAAACGAAAGCATCGTATTAACCATTGTTTGTGATGCTGTACTATCGGAAGACTGTTTGTTGCCTGACTTGTGCGCATAAGGCTGGCCTATCCTTTGCAAAAACTCTAAATTGGGATGGATTATCACGCCAAATTTTGTTTTTCATGAAATCAAGACAAAAAAGCAGGAACAAATGATTTTGCTCCTGCCGGTTTATCTAGTTCTTATTATTTTTGCCAAACATACGGCACAATTCTTCATTATTTTTGCTGCGTTTCATGCCGTCCAACAATGTTTCGGTTGCTTCGGCAGTATCCAGATTGCTGAATGCTTTGCGCATCTGCCATACCATAGACAGTTCTTTTTCGGTCAGCAATAAATCTTCTTTTCTGGTACCAGAACGTTTGATATCCAACGCAGGATAAATGCGCCGTTCTGCCAGCTTGCGATCCAAAATCAACTCCATGTTGCCGGTGCCTTTAAATTCTTCAAAGATAACCTCATCCATACGGCTGCCTGTTTCAATCAATGCAGATGCCAGAATAGTCAAACTGCCGCCTTCTTCCACATTGCGCGCCGCTCCAAAAAATCGTTTTGGCTTATGCAGCGCACTGGGATCCACCCCACCGGACAAAAGCCGACCGCTGGGCGGCATCACCAGATTATAGGCCCGTGCCAATCGGGTAATACTGTCTAACAGGATAATCACATCTTTTTTGGACTCTACTACCCGTTTGGCTCGTTCCAGTGTCAGTTCTGCTACCTTTACATGGTTTTCCGGTGGTTCATCAAAGGTTGAACTGATGACTTCGGCTTTTACAGAGCGTTCAATGTCTGTTACTTCTTCCGGTCGTTCATCAATCAGCAAAATGATGATTTCTACTTCTGGATTATTTTGGGCAATGCTATTTGCCACCTGTTTAATCAATTCGGTCTTACCTGCTTTCGGCGGCGCTACAATCAATCCACGCTGCCCTTTGCCCAACGGCGCAACCAAATCAATCATACGCATAGCATAAGCGTTTGCATCTGTTTCCAGCTGCAAGCGATTTTGCGGATAAATAGGCGTCAGACCGTCAAAATGAAGCCGATCCGGCGAAGCAGCAGGATCTTCCCCATTTACTTTTTCCACACGCAGCAACCCAAAATAACGCTCATTTTCTTTGGGCTTGCGGCTCCAACCCTCTACCCTGTCGCCACTGCGCAAATCAAACTTGCGGATTTGTGACTGGGACACATAGATATCATCATAGCTGGGCAAATACCCCAACGGACGCAAAAAACCATATCCTTCTGACATAATATCCAGAATACCACTGGCCCAAAGCTGCCCTTCACGCTCTTTCAACGTAGATGTTTTTACAATTTCAAAAATTAACTCTGCTTTGCGCAGTTTGGAGTAATATGGTATTTCCAGTTCCCGGGCGATCCGGTATAAATCTACCATTGTTTTTGTTTCTAATTCTTCTTGCTTATATAGCAAATAAATTCCACCTTCAAATAAATTACCCGATTGACTATTTTAATTTGATATAATCCGGCTTCCGGTCATAATCATGATACGCTTCGATAAAGCGCACTGTACCAGTCACACCCCGCATAACAACTGTATGGGTGATAGCATATTTGTCGGTAAAACGAACGCCATTCAAAATATCGCCTTTGGTCACACCAGTAGCTACAAAATATACATCATCAGTAGATACCAGGTCATCTAAGGTTAAAACTTTGTTTACATCATCAATGCCCATTTCATGTACCCGTCTGATTTCTTCTTCGGTTTCCGGCACCAGACGGCCCTGCATATCGCCGCCCATACATTTGATAGCTGCTGCTGCAATCACACCTTCCGGCGCACCGCCTTTTCCCATCATCATATCAATGCCGCCATCACCAAAACTGGTGGTGATAACAGGGGAAACGTCACCGTCAGAAATAAATTTGCAGCGGACACCCAGCTTGCGGGCGGCATCTACAATATACTGATGCCGTTCCCGTTCCAGCAGCACAATCGTCAAATCGCTGACATCTTTACCCAATGCTTTGGCTACATTGCGCATATTTTCTTCCGGGGACAAATTAATATCAATAGCGCCTTTGGCCTTTGGACCAACTACAATTTTATCCATATACATATCTGGCGCATGCAGCAAACCGCCTTTTTCGGCAATGGCCATAACCGCAATGGCACCGTTCATATTTTTTGCGGTCAGATTGGTTCCTTCCAGCGGGTCTACAGCAATGTCTACTTCTACGCCGCCTTTTCCCACTTTTTCGCCGATATAAAGCATTGGCGCTTCATCCATCTCGCCTTCACCGATTACTACTGTGCCGCTGATATCCACTGTATCAAACATTTTGCGCATGGCTTCTACTGCTGCGCCATCAGCCAGATTTTTTTCACCTTTTCCAATCCAATGGGCACAGTTAATTGCTGCTGCTTCTGTAACTCTGGCAAATTCCATACCTAAACTTCTATCCATTATTTTATTACGCCTCCGTACTAAATTTATAGTTTTTTGTCTGTTCTGTAAAAAACAATTTTAGCGTAGTTCTTACTTACGACCCGCCCAGTCTGCTTCAAATTTGGCAATTCCCAAATCCGTCTGCGGATGAGAAACCATCTGCTGCAAAATTTTAAACGGAATGGTGGCAATATCTGCGCCAATGATGGCAGCATCGGTTACCTGCCGCGGACTGCGTACACTGGCCACGATAATTTCGGTATCATAGCCATAGTTATCATAGATCGTTCTGATTTCCTCAATTAAGGTCATGCCTTCCTGACCAATATCATTCAGCCGGCCTACAAATGGGCTGACAAAAGAAGCACCTGCCCGCGCAGCCAAAATTGCCTGATTGGCTGAAAAACACAGTGTAGCATTGGTTTTGATGCCCTCTGCTTTTAACTGTTTCATAACACCCAAACTTTCTGCTGTAATTGGCAGCTTGATTACAATATTTTCATGAAGCGCGGCCAGTTCACGTGCTTCCCGCAGCATGCCTTCCGCATCGCTGCTCAGTACTTCTACACTAATTGGACCGCCTACCAGTTCACAAAAATATTTTACCCGTTCAATGTAATCTCCGCCTTCTTTGGCTACCAGAGAAGGATTAGTGGTAACGCCACTGATTACACCCATGGCTACAGCCTGTTCTACTTCAGCCTGATTGGCTGTATCTAAAAATAATTTCATATTCTTCAGTTCCTTCCTATTTTTTCATACTGTTATACAGATTCAGGTATTGTATTGAATCTGCTTGTTACCGCAAACAAATTAATTTCCGGCATTTTTATCTTACAGTGCTTTGCCTTCGGAACCCAATACATTTTTAATTTTGTGAGCAACCACTGCTTTTACATTGGCTCTGCCGACTTTTAAGTATTCTCTTGGGTCAAACGCTTCCGGTTTGCTGAACAGCACTTCACGCACACCTGCTGTCATAGCCAAACGCAGATCCGAGTCAATGTTAATTTTGCAGACAGCACTTTTGGCAGCCTGACGCAGCATATCTTCTGGAATACCAATGGCATCTGCCAAGTTACCGCCATTGGCCTGAATAATTTTTACGTATTCCTGAGAAACACTGGATGCACCATGCAGTACAATTGGAAAGTTTGGCAAACGATGCTCAATTTCTTCCAAAATATCAAACCGCAACATTGGTTTCTGGCCCGGTTTAAATTTAAAGGCACCATGACTGGTTCCAATGGCAATTGCCAAAGAGTCTACGCCTGTACGGCTTACAAATTCTTCAACCTGGTCTGGTTGGGTATATTTGGCATCTTCGGCACTGACATTGACATCATCTTCAATGCCGGCCAGCTGACCCAGTTCCCCTTCTACCACAACACCATGGGCATGGGCATATTCTACTACTTTTTTGGTAACGGCAATATTTTCCTCAAAAGAATGATGGGAACCATCGATCATTACCGAAGTGAAACCACCATCAATACAAGCTTTGCAAATTTCAAAATCAGCGCCATGATCCAGATGCAGCGCAATTGGAATATGGCTCTGCTCCTGCAGCGCAGCCTCTACCAATTTTACCAGATAAGTATGGTTGGCATATTTTCTTGCTCCGGCAGATACCTGCAGAATTAATGGAGAATTTAATTCCCCAGCTGCTTCTGTGATCCCCTGTACCAATTCCATATTGTTTACATTAAATGCACCAACTGCATAGCCACCTTCATAAGCTTTTTTGAACATTTCTGTCGTTGTTACCAATGCCATTTGTGTATCCTCCTTAAATTTTTTCTGTTATTTTCGTTTTTAACGAAATAGAAAAGCCGATAATCATATCACTATCGGTATTATAACATACCTGTTTCGTATTTCAAAGGGCATGGCTTTGCCATACAAAAAAAGTTTGAACTATTTTTCCATAAAAATTACCATTCTTTAATAATGGAAGAAGTATTGTTTATATATTTTTTCCTGTAAGATTATAAACTACCAACAGTATCTGCATTTTGTCTGATTTTTATATTTGATAAGTACAAAGTTGCCGCTTGTCATTGCTCGATTTTTTATCTTTGCTTTTTTTCCGAATTTTGATAGAATACTTTTAATGTATAGTAAAAAATCATTGCCCGATATTGTGATAATAATTATGCAACCAACAGGAGGATATTTCTATGAAAACTCTAATTATTGGCGGTGTAGCTGGAGGCGCATCGGTGGCGACTCGTCTGCGTCGCTTGGACGAACAGGCAGAAATCATTATTTTGGAGCGGGGAGAATATATTTCTTTTGCCAACTGCGGCCTGCCTTATTATATTGGTGATGTTATCACCAAAAAAGAATATCTGGTACTGCAAACACCGCAGAGCTTCGATGCCCGTTTCCGTGTAGAGGTACGCGTATTTTCAGAAGCAGTAGCCATTAACCCAGATAAAAAAACAGTCACAGTAAAAAATCTGCGTACAAACGAAAGCTATGAAGAAACCTATGATAAACTGGTGCTCTCACCAGGTGCCGAACCAATTCGTCCTGCTTTTGCTCCGGCAGACAGCGATCGTATTTTTACGTTGCGCAATATTCCTGATACCTACAAAATCAAAGATTATGTGACAAACAATCAAAGCAAATCCGCTATCGTGATTGGCGGCGGTTATATTGGTTTGGAAATGATAGAAAATCTACGCCGTATTGGCCTGGATGTGACACTGTTGCAACGGTCCAATCAAGTTCTGCGCAGCACACTGGATTATGACATGGCCTGCTTGATGCACAAAGAACTAAAAAAACAAGGGGGTCATCTTTATTTCAATCAGGAAGTAACTGCCGTAGAACAACAGGGCAGTATCGTTTGTGTACACACTGCTGCCGGACAAACCTACTGTGCCGATTTACTGATTCTGGCCATTGGTGTTGCACCGGAAAGCAGCCTGGCTCGTCAGGCCGGTCTGCAAATATCCGAAAAGGGATGTATTCAGGTAGATGAGCATCTGCGCACCAGCAATGCGAATATCTATGCTCTGGGTGATGCCATTGAAGTAACTCATTTTGTCAGCGGTTTAAAGGCACATATTCCTCTGGCTGGCCCGGCTAATCGGCAGGGGCGCATTGTGGCAGATAATATTGCCGGTCTGGACAGCGTGTATAAAGGAACACAGGGTACGGCTATCTTAAAATGCTTTGAACAGACTGCCGCCGGAACCGGATTAACAGAATATGCCGCCAAAGCTGCCGGCTTTGATTATGAAAAAGTTTATGTATTTCCGATGTCTCATGCCAGTTATTATCCCAATGCTTGCGAAATCAGCATGAAAGTTATCTTTACCAAAGATACCGGACGCATTTTAGGTGCTCAGCTATTTGGCAAAGACGGTGTGGACAAGCGCTGTGATGTGCTGGCCACTGCCATCCGCGCCAACATGACTGTGTATGATCTGGTACATCTGGAACTATGCTATGCGCCGCCGTTTTCTTCTGCTAAAGACCCTGTAAATATTGCCGGTTTGGCAGCAGAAAATATTTTAACCGGAAAAATTGATATTTTCCATTATGATGCCATTGCTGATTTGGACGCTGAACAGGTTACACTGCTAGATGTTCGTACTGTAAAAGAATACAACAAAAGCCATATTCCCGGCTTTATCAACATCCCATTAGACTCTCTGCGGGATAATCTGGATAAGCTGGATAAATCCAAAACTATTTACGTTACCTGCTTAGCCGGTTTGCGCAGCTATATTGGATGCCGCATTTTAATGCAAAACGGTTTTCAGTGCAAAAGCCTGTGCGGCGGATATGAACTTTACTGTAATGTAAATAGCTAATACTTAGTCGCTTATACTTTACAAAGCACAGGCAGAAAGGATTAAAAACACCTTTCCGCCTGTGTTTTTCTATGTTATAAAAAATCCCTAAACATACTCTATTTGAGTTCTGCCAACAGAGAACCGGTTGTTTCAAAATGATTATACTGACTTAGATTGTCCGCAGATGTGATCACAATTTCCCATATACCTGCTTTGGGGTGATTGGTACTGACAGCACCGCTGGTAATGATTTCCCTGCTGTAGGAGGCACCCAGATAAGGAGTCTGCTCAACCAGTTTTCCATCTGGATTATATAAGCTGAGCTGACATCGTCCTAAAGCCACCAAATGCTCCTGCTTATTTTTCGGTACTTGCTGATCAATCTGTATTGTAGCTGTAAGGCTTTTGGCGCCCTTTTCTACCTGCACATACCAGGAAACAGCCTGCCCCTGCGGTACGGCAAAATTCCAATGCAAACCATCGTCAGCAGTATATACGGTCGTTTCCTCTTTCATACCGCTGCGCTGCGGCACGTTTTTGATCTGCTGTGGCATTTTTTTTAATTTTAATGCACCATAACCCTGCTCAGAAGAAGAAAATTGTAAATCATCAGCCCAGCCCGCCAACAAATTTTGCAGCTGCTCAATAGTCAATATCTGATCTTTCTGCTCTGCTGCTTCCTGCACATGCACAACTGCCGCTGCTGCGATAGCTGATGAAATACTGGTGCCATAATCGTATAAATAGGCTTCTGCATACCAGCCAGGCACCGTTGATACCATGCCTGCCGGCGCTACCACCAGCGGGCAGCTGTCTCCGTTTAATTGCCCTCGCCCGCTATAATCTGCAATAAAAGGCTGCTCTAGCATTACCGCTTTGTCCAGACGATACATATCAGGAGACACATAACTGCCTACACCAATCACAGTGTGCTCACGGGCAGGATAAGCAATTGTATTTTTGCCCGGCCCATAATTTCCTGCCGCCGCGATAACAGGAATATTAGCCGCTTTTGCCTGGTTTAGTACCTCAGCCAATTGGGGAGTGACTGTTTCTTCTTTTGGTATGCTTAAACTGAGATTGATACAATCCACATCATCCAAAATAGCCTGTCGAATAGCTTTAGCTAATAATTGCTGCGAAGATTCTCCTTCCCGATTAAAGATTTTATATACACATAGCTGAACCTCCGGCGCTAAACCCTGATAGTCTTTGCCATTGGCGGCCATTAAGCCTGCCAGAAAAGTACCATGACCCAAAGTATCTGCTGTCAATTGCAGCTGCTTACCGTTTTTTGTAATACTGGTCAACGCAAAATTCAAGTTATAACCTGAGTTGTGTAATGTAATATGCTGCTGTTTCTCATTATAAAGATACAATGGCTGCTCATCACTAAAATCACAATTTTGATTGGTGTCAATATAAACACAATCATACTCCTGCTTGGTGGCAGTCACCAACACCGCTAACTGGCGTATGCTCTCCGGAAACAACTTTGGCTGTAATTCACCCAAATTTAAAAAGGTCATGCGATACTGCTGCGCTGCATTATCAATATTGCCCACATGATACACAGTACCGCCCACTGCTACTTTCCCGCCATAACAAGATACAGCCTGTGTGTATAACAAGCCTTCCTGGGTATAATCTCGATAAATTGCCACCTTTTCTGTATGATTCTCATTTTTTTGAAATGCAGTATGACTCAGATCGATGCCGCTGTCAATCAAAGCAATTTTCTGTCCTGCGCCGCCGGTATGATACCGCTTGCTAAACTGTTCAATACCGGTTAACGCTGCTATGGTATCGACGCTGCTTTGTGGTTTTTGATTCGCTGTATATTGCGGATTAAAGGGCGCTGTTACTGTAATATTTTCCTGTGCGCTCCTTTCTTCCTGATGCCGGTATCGGTCACTAACCGCGCCTGTTACCAGAAGCAGGCATAAAAGTACAATCAATCCCCATCTTTGCATTTGGTTTCCCTCCATCCAAAATATGTCTCCTATCCTCTTCCACAAAAACATATGGAACCCTTTACCGACTTTTTGTAAACGATTGTTGAAATATGAGAGTAGCTGCATCTCCATGAATGTTTCTTAATGTTGTTGTAACTATTTGCTAACACATGAGGGATTTTTTTATTGTATAATATGGTCACAGAACATGAATAAGTTATTCATTGTTCCCTCCAACATTTTTACCTTTTCTTTTTTGAATCACCGCCCCGCCCAGGCGGTGATTTTTTTGTCTTTTATTTTTAATCACACAAAAAAGTTCCCTGTATCACTGCTTTTGCAGCTACACAGGGAACTTTTTTATACCTCTGCAAGAAATCATTAGTTGGTATACAAAAAATGATAGTTATAATAGTTGGAATGACGGGATAATTGTTCTGTCAATTCCTCTAAACCAAGCTGCTCTGCCAATGTTTCCTTACCGGAAAACAAATTGGTTCCCAATCCCAAACGTTCACCCTCAAAGGTAACACCCATGGCAGCCAACGTAGTCGGGAACATGTCCAACGTTGTAAAAACTCTGTTTTTCTCATAGGCTTTGGGATTTTCTACTGCCGGATTAATAATACAATTATATACCTGTCTGTCATAAGTGTCCTCAATCCGGTTAAAGAAATTACTGTCCATACTCAAATGGTCACCAGAAATAATGATGGTGGTATCCTCATAGAAATCCTGCTGCTGTATCCACTGAATAAATTCATAAACCTGACTGCTGGAGCAGCGAATCACATTAGCATACTGATCCCGATTATCATCAGGACAAAGCGGACAGATATAACCATCTTCAAAATGGGTATCCACTGTCAACATGGTCAAATTGAAAGGCTCGTCCTCTTTTGACAGACGCAGCAATTCTTCCTTGGCATAAGCAAATAGCTTTCGGTCTTCATAACCCCACCATTCGTGATAATCTTTTGGTAAACGGCCATCTTCCAGCGCAGTATTATAGTCATTGATAATGTAGTTGCCATGTTGGGCAAAGTAATCTCCCCGTCCGGCAAAACTGCTGTCGGAACCAACCAGCAATTCCTGGGTATATCCTTCTTTCTCTAAGATATCCCCAATAGACCAAGCGCCGGGCAGCATTTTGCTGTAATTGCCATAATACTTTTCACCATCAAAAGGTAACTTTAATGGCAGGCCGGAGGTCTGCCCTACCATGGCCGCCATGGTCCATGTCGTGCCGGGCAAAGTAAAACTGCCGCCAAAACCCGCTGTGGGAGAAAAATTAACATTCTCCTGCGCTAGTCCGCGCAGCTGGGGAATTAGGTCAGTAGACTGTGCCCCACCTTCATTGACATTGGTGTAGGTCACTTCCATGGATTCTAAAAAGATATAAATTAAGTTACGCTTTTTTTCGGGAAATTGATAAGTCACTGTTTTGGGATCTACATATTCTTCCTGATAAAGGGTTGTTACAATCATCTGGTGACGCACAAATTCTGTAAATTCCAAATTATAATTGACACATAATAAGCAAAACAAAACAGACACAGCAACCACTGTGCGGCGGCGATGCAAAAGCTTGTCCACCCAGTTTATTATAAACCCCTGAGGGTTCACCCGCCGCTGCCAATATAGCAAAGCCACTGCCGCCGCCATAATAGCAGCGCTGCAAGAGCATGCAAATAAAAGACAGCTCCATACCGCATTATTATTTACGCCTTTCAACGATACATGCAAGTTAAATAATAATTGCTCTGCCGTTAAATCTGTCAACCAAACACTGGCAAACGAGCAACCTAACAGGATGAAAAAGAAAGCAATCCAACCGAGTTTTTTCTTATCCATTTTATTTTCAACCTCACTTTTCATTCTCCAATACAGTACATATTGCCAACCTTAACAACCATCAAGGCTGACAAACCCTTTCGCCAGAAAAACTGTATAGAAAAAAATCCTTTTCCCCCTGTAAGGTCTTAACAACAACTTTATTAGACTGTCTTTTTTATAGAATCTTAACATCTTTATGCAAAAGAAAGCCACTCCACAATAATAACAGCAGCTATCATTCCAAAGCAGCTCAAACAACATGTCCTATAGGACAATATTCTTGTTTTTAGTAAATTTCTTTTTTAGCAGACCCTCGCAACACATCAATATTCTGCAAAGCTAAGCCTGTCCCAATGGCTACACAGGAAATTGCATCCTCTGGAATATAGGTTGGCAGGCCTGTCCGCTCTGATACCAAAATGTCCATACCATGCAGCAAAGAACCGCCGCCGGTCATTACAATACCGCGATTCATAATATCGCTGGCCAATTCTGGCGGAGTTTTTTCCAAAACTTCTTTTACAGCAGCAATGATATCTTCAATCTGTTCTACAATCGCTTCGTTCACCTTTTCGGCAGAAATGGTAACAGTTTTTGGCAAACCACTGATTAAATCCCGACCTTTCAGCTCTGCAGTTTCTCCGGCCCGCAAAGACGGGTAAGCGCTGCCGATTTCTTTTTTTACTTCTTCGGCAGTCCGTTCCCCAATCACCAAGTTGTGATACCGACGGATATAACGTACAATGGCTTCGTCAAATTTGTCACCGCCTACACGGATAGATTTACTGCATACTACACCGCCCAAGGACATAACGGCAATATCAGTAGTGCCGCCGAAAAGCCCCCCCGCCGATATCCACAATCATACTGCCGTTAGGCTCTGCAATATCAATTCCGGCACCCAGAGCGGCTGCCACAGGTTCTTCTATCAAATAGGCTTCTTTTGCGCCGGCAGCCAACGCAGCCTGTTTTACTGCCCGTTCTTCTACGCTGGTAACCCCGGATGGAATACAAATCATAACCCGCGGCTTCATAAAAGAATTCTTTTTACCGGCTTTGCTGATAAAATATTTCAGCATTTTTTCTGTAACTTCATATTCCGCAATCACGCCGTCACGCAAAGGACGGATGGCAACAATATTGCCCGGTGTCCGTCCCAGCATTTCCCGCGCTTCTGTACCAACAGCAATTACTCTGTTTGTATTATTATCAATCGCTACTACAGAAGGCTCGTTTAATACGATTCCTTCTTTTTTTACATATACCAATACACTAGCTGTACCCAAGTCAATTGCGATATCTTCTCCCTTAAAAAAACACATTGGTTTTCGCTCCTTCATAACGATCTCTTTATTTTCATCAATTTTTGACTAGTTTCTATTTATAAACACTTCTAGTTAATAAACATAAATTTAGTACTTACTATTTTATTATTTTTTTTCCATGAATACAAGTCATATTTCTGGTCAAATTTCTATTTTTCTCATTTTTTGTCCAAGATTGCATCTGATGGGCATATTTTTGTCGGGTTGCTTCTCCACCCCGCAAATGCCGTTCCGCTTTATTATTTTCTAGGACAGCTTTCACCTTTTCAAATTGTTCTCTGTTTAGCTCAGGCAGCCGTTCCGTCAAATCTTTATGCACTGTAGATTTGCTGACGCCAAATTGTGTTGCCGCCTGACGTACAGTGGCCCCTGTCTGTATAATATATTCACAAATTTCCAACACACGCTTTTCGATATATTCCTGCATAATGTACCTCCCACGCCCACACTGAACGGAGTATTTTATTAAGCAGTATATGTAGCGAGTGCCGGTACAATGACTATTTTACAGAAAATTCAGCCTGTCCCTTTATACGATACACAAAAGTAATAAAAGCATCAAAGCGCAATGGCATCAGCCTCTTCTTGTGTCAGATACCCCCATATAACCATATCCTTTAAAACCTGATGCTGCCGCTGCCGACTCAGTTCGGCATTTACAGTAGGTGCATAAGCAGAAGGTGCGTTGGGAATCCCAGCCAGTAAAGTAGCCTCACTATCGCTTAGTTCTGATGGTTTTTTACCGAAATATCCCATGCTGGCATCGTAAATGCAATAATAACCATCACCATAATAAATGCTGTTAATATATAATTCTAAAATTTCATCTTTACTATATTCTTTCTCTATTTCTTTCGCCATAAACACTTCGGCAATTTTTCTGGTTAATTCCTTTTTTTGAGTAAAAAACTGATTCTTGGCTAATTGCTGGGTAATGGTGCTGCCGCCTTCTACCATACTGCCAGCCTGAATATCATGCCATAATGCTCTGGCAATAGCCACAACATCAATGCCCTTGTGTACATAAAAACGATGATCCTCTGTAGAAATCACTGCATTTTTATAAATCTGCGGTATTTCATCCAACGTGGTATAATGAGGATTATCTTGAATTTCGCTTAATCCCTGCCGCACCGGTGTTTCCTGTACCGCCTTTTCATACACCTGATATCCGTTGTAGATCAACAATATGCCAACCAGAACAGCACAAAGAAAAATTAGCAGGGCAATCTTTTTTATGAAACCTACTATCATGTTCAACAAATTTTGTCCCACCTTTATTTATTAAAATTTTTCTATTTATTTGTCCTGTCATTATTTTAACAGCACAAGCTTACATTCATCTTACAAATGAAACAGTGACAATCTTTTTTTATAAATCACCCGAATAACAGCTTTCCTACCTTTTTCATTCTTTCTTCCTGCTTTTTCGGTACTATTTTACTGTTTTCCAAAAAACAAAAAAAATCCCTGCTTTCAGCAGACAAAAACATTTATGATAGCAAAATTTTATAGAAAAACAACAAAAAGATGTATATACTACAAACCTGCATATACATCTTTCTCTACAATATTTTTTAATTTATAAAATCGATATCGAA
>USPE01000029.1 GCA_900556545.1 uncultured Peptococcaceae bacterium
CTGCGCCCTCTGGTTGGTGAAAAAGGGATTTGTCTATGCGCTGGAAAAAAACTTCCGCGTTTGGTTTATGATATGGTGATACATCCATAAACCAACGGCCTGGCCGGAAGGAAAAAAATCCTGCGCCCTCTGGTTGGTGAAAAAGGGATTTGTCTATGCGCTGGAAAAAAACTTCTGCGCTTGGTTTATGATATGGTGATACATTCATAAATCACTGGTCTTGCCGGAAAGAAAAAAATCCTGCACCCTCTGTTTGGTGAAAAGCGAGAACAATACTGGCATAATGTGTAGGGAGCTGCTTTGTTGCCCATGTCGACATTGAAGCGGACTGTTTGGCAAGCAGTTCCAACCGTGGCGGACTTTGTCCGACAAAGGGGAACTGCGAGCAAAATTGTCCGCTGAAGGAGGGCGGGCAACAAACAATCTCCCGATGATGGATGATTGCAAACAAAAATGTTTCGTGTGGAACAATAAATAAAAATTTTTATACCGTTGGTCTTTTGACTGACGGTATTTTTATATGATGAAAATACAAAACGAAAAAAATTATCCTTGACCCAAGAATAGGCTGTAGAATCGTTGGGAGTATTCGCATCAATGGTAAGCAAGTGGGAAAAGGCGTTTATTACACTGCGGCCATAGGAGTGTAAGATAAAGTGTGCAAATTAGAAAAAAACTAATTATGATGGTATTTATCTGGTAAGAAAAATCGGCGGCCGAAAAAATGACTACCGTTAAAAAAGTTACACACTTTGCTTGACAAAACTTTCACTTTTACTATAACTTGAGATGTATTTATAATACCAATGACGGATGGCCTCCTGCTGTTTATCAGCATATGTATTTTGAACAATTTGAGGCAGCATGTTGAATATTATTTTTTCGCAAGGATCGACCAAACCATTATTGATAATTCCCACACTACCTATAACACCGTGCAAAGAGATTTTGCCGAAGTTTTAGCAAAATTTTATTCAAAAAGTTTTCCTTACTTCTTTAATACGGAAAAATTTCTGAAATATCAAATAAATAACTGTTTAGAAAAAATATTTCGGACAGCGTTACTTAAACACCCCTCTCTTGAACTTGACACTGTAAAGTTTAAGAATTATAATATAGACAGTGTAAAGATTGGAGGAATTAGTATGGTACAGCAACGGCAGACTTATCATCACAAGGACTTACGAAACGCTTTGATTGAAACAGGCATTAAGATTGTAAGCACAGAGGGGATAAATGCTTTCTCTTTGAGAAAGGTGGCAGCGGTGTGTGGTGTCAGCCATGCTGCCCCTTATAGCCATTTTCAAAATAAAGAAGAACTGCTTGAAGCAATGCAATTATTTATCACAGATAGATTTTCAGAACAATTAGAAAAAGCCATTCAAAAGAATAATCCTGTTACAGAAATATTGAAAGATATGGGGATAGCCTATGTATCTTTCTTTGTAGACAATCCTGCTTATTTTCAATTTTTATATGCGCAATCCAACATAAAAATTGACTTATCGTTATCAATACCAGACGACCAAAACTATAAACCTTATATCATCTATAAAAATATTGTAAGTAAACTACTAGAGCAGTCGCACTATCCAGAAGAAAAGCAAAATGATATTATCATAACCATTTGGGCTTTTATACATGGTGTTACTTCATTAGCTACCATGAATAATGTAAATTACGACAACGATTGGAGAGAAAAAGTTATTGATTTTATGGACGTTTTTCAGTTTTCCTTTTTAGATGATGCAGGAGAAAAAATATGATTGGGATTTATTTTAGTGGGACGGGAAATACAAAATATTGTTTAGAAAAGTTTGTTGCTCTATATGATAGGAACATTGAAATAACTCCTTTAGAGGATGAAGGTACAATAGAAAAAGTTAAACATCATAAAGACATCATTTTTGCTTATCCAATCTATTACAGCAACCTGCCTAAAATTGTACGGGATTTTATCTGCGAAAATTCTGATGTATGGAAAGGAAAACGTGTTTTCATTATTGCAACAATGGGACTGTTTAGTGGCGACGGTGCAGGTGTATCTGCGAGATTGTTTAAGCGATACGGCGCACAGGTATGGGGCGGACTTCATTTGAAAATGCCGGATTGCATTTGTGATGTAAAAACATTAAAGCGTACTCCAGTTCAAAATAAGCAAATTGTCATACAAGCAGAAGAACGTATAAAATCAGCAGTGTACAATCTGAAAAAGGGTACTCCAACTAAGAACGGTTTGGGGTTTTTATGTCATATTGCAGGGCTTTTAGGACAGCGTCTTTGGTTTTACCGAAAAACACAAGCGTATTCAGACAAAATACAGATAAATGTCGATACTTGTATAAAGTGCGGTAAATGTGCATTGGTATGTCCTATGAATAACTTGTCATTATCAGAAGGTAAGATTATAGCAGACGGGCGGTGTACATTATGTTATCGGTGCGTAAATCAATGTCGCAAGAAAGCAATTACCATTTTGGGGAAACAAGTGATTGTCCAATACTCTGTTTATGATTTTCATTGAAAGTAATCTGATTAGAAATGAGGTGGTGCATTGCAACAAGAAAAATGGATTTTATGTTCTGTATGCGATAATAAAACCCGATTAAAGATACGGGAGGATACAGAAATAAGGAAACATTACAAAAATTATGAGTTGCTTCAAGGAAACAAAATAACAAAAAAACTCTATGCGAAAGATTTGGTGGTCGCATAGAGTTTTTTGTTTTGAAACAGTTTACTCTTTTGGTTGTATTAAATTGCTCACATACGGTCTTTTTCCGGAAAGAACTTCATCATAAAAGTTCTGTTTCCAATCAATATAGGCAACGCTGTCCTCCAGCTCCTTGATGGAAGCCCGCAATGCTTTCTGCTTTTCTGCCAGCATTTCTTTTCGTGGAATAATGGTGGATTCGCCCTGCATACACAATGCGAGATATTCTTTCATTTCTTGAATACTCAAACCGCATTTTTTTAGGCAAGTAAGGTCTTTAATCCACTTCACGTCCTTTTCGTCAAAAATTCGGCGATTGTTTCCATCTCGTTTGACATTAGGGACTAGTCCTTCATTACAATAAAATTTTAAGGTTTGGTAGGTCATATTCAACTCTCGACAAACCTGCATCATCGTATACATACTAAAATTCCTCCTGCAATGTTTACGAAAAATTCAAAAATATTTTCAAAAAAACCTTGACCGGTAGTTACTACCGTAAATTATAATCGGTTGTATCAAACGGTTGAATCAATCGCAGTATAGCATGAAAATAGTAAAATTGCAAACACTTAAGGAAAGTGAGGAAATGAACATGTTCAAAAAAATTCTTGGCCTGCTGATAGCCACAACTATGATTTTTTCTCTTACAGCTTGCGGCCATACACCTGCACAAAACAGTGATAACTTGGCTTCTTCTGACTCTGCTGTCAGCAATAAAGCTCCCCGAACACAATCATCTGAGGTGGAGATGTCCGCTTTTACCGAGGGAGAGCAAGGAGAGCAAACTGAATCAGCAGACAACAAAACATTGGTGGTTTATTTTTCTTGGTCGGGTAATACCGAAGAAATGGCTTCCTATATAGCAGAACAGACAGATGGCGATCTTTATGAGATAGAGCCGAAAGTAGCCTATCCTGCTGATTATAACGAAACGGGCGATATTGCAAAGGTTGAGCGTGATGAAAATGCTCGACCGGAAATTGCAAATCTCCCTGCTTCTATTGAGGAGTATGATACCATTCTGGTGGGCTACCCCATTTGGTGGCATACGGCGCCTATGATTATTGGCACATTTTTGGAGAGTTATGACTTGAGCGGCAAAGAGATTTATCCGTTTACCCAGTCGGCTTCCATGAACACGGAGCAGTTTAACCAGTCTATAGAATTTGTTCGTGAAGTTTCCCAAAACGCAACTGTTCACGACGGGATGTTTGCAAGACCGTCCGATACCGGTGCTATTGACGCCTATCTTTCCGAAAATGGGCTTGTAAAATAAAAAATAAGGAGAATGATATGATGAAAAAGCAAACAAAAAAATGGATTTCACTGTTCACCATATGTGCTCTTGGCATTGCTATTGTGTTTTCTCTGACCGCTTGTTCAGGACAAACACCTTCGTCATCCAGAGGCGATGTTACAACATCTTCGACAGATGCCGGTAATCCTGAGAGTGAAGGCCAGCCCGCAGACAATGCTGGTTCTACTGGCGATACAGCCGATTTAACAAACGAGGATAGCAATACACTTGTTGTTTATTTTTCTGTTCCCGATGACCGTGACAACAGCTATGTGGAAGTGGATGGTGAGCATCTCGGCAATACACAATATATGGCGCAGATTATTCAGCAAAACACAGGCGCAGATATGTTCCGCATTGAACCTGCTACTCCCTATCCTACCGATCACGAAGAGCTTTTGGAAGCAGCACAGGCTGAAATTCGCACAAACGCACGTCCTGAAATGAATGGTACAATCCAGAATTTTGATTCTTATGATGTGGTGTTTGTGGGTTATCCCAACTGGAATGCCGATATGCCGTACATTATGTACTCGTTTTTTGAAAACTATGATTTTTCTGGAAAAACCATAGTTCCGTTTATGACCCACGGCGGCAGTGGTTTTTCGGGAACGCCGGGAACAATTGCTGAATTGGAACCTGATGCGACAATGCTGGATGGAAAAGCTATTTCAAGAAGCAGTATTGAGGATGCAGAACAGGAAATTATCGATTGGATTGACGAGATTGGACTGCTGAAAACGAACTGAGGTGAGCAGCATGAAGCCAACGGCAATTATGAAAATATGCATGGATGTGATGATGTATAGTTTGTTTCTGCTGCTTATGGGACAATATCTTTTGCGAGATGCGCCTCACGAATGGTTGGGGATTACTGCCGGAATATTTTTTATTTTGCACAATGTGCTTAATTACAAATGGTATAAGGCTATGTTCAAAGGCAGATACAATGCAATACGTATTGTGCAGACGGCGGTGAATATTCTTCTTTTGCTTGCCGTATTGGGATGTGTAATCAGCGGAATTTTTGCTTCACAGTATATTTTCTCTGTCGGAAACGGCAGCACCATAGAGCTTGGCAGATTTCTGCATCTTGTAACAACCGCGTGGGCGTTTATCCTTATGTCGGTACATTTGGGACTGCACTGGACAAATTTGATAGGGTTGGCCAAAAAAGTCCCCATGAACCCCAGAGTGAAAACGGCTCTGCGCCCATTCTTTCAGGTACTTGTGCTTGCGATATGCATATATGGTGTGTATTTGTTTATAGATAGGCGATTTTGGGAGGAACTGTTTCATCTGATTGACTATCAGAAGGAATATGATGAATCCAAAACATTCTTGGTGTATCTTATGGAGTCCGTCATTATGTCATCACTGTTTGTTGCCGTAACGTATTATGCTAAAAAATTTGCTTTATATAAAAAGCAAGCACACAGAAAGGAGACACGATGAATCGACCTTATATTGTTTGCCATATTTTAAGTGCTTTGGACGGAAAAAGTACCGGAGCGTTTATGGGAACGCCGGCAGCACAGGCGGTCAGTGGCGAGTATGCTCGTATCTAAGATAAAATAGAATAAAGAATCCGCAGAAAGCATCTGCACTCGTTTTGTGTTATCAACTCACTGCTTTATTTTAACTGTCGGTTAATTTTTGCAACCAATCATTTAACAACTGCTCCATTGTATCTCCAGGGTATCTTTGCTATGATGAAAATATAAAGCAGAACGGAGGTGCAATGGTGAAAATCAATCAAATCATTCGTATAAAGCGAAAAGAATTATCTTTGACCCAAGAGCAGATTGCAGAATCGTTAGGTGTGTCTGCATCGGCGGTAAATAAGTGGGAGAAAGGCAGCACATATCCCGATATTACATTGTTGCCGGCGTTGGCGCGATTGCTGAAAACAGACCTGAATACACTGCTGTCATTTCATGATGATTTAACCGATAGTGAGATTGAAACATTTGTGAACGAGCTTGATCATATGGTTCAGGAGCAGGATTATCAAAGCGCTTTTCAAGCAGCAATGGATAAGATTCATGCTTATCCTACCTGTGATAATTTGATATATGCAATCATTATTTATTTAGAAGGGGCGTTATTTCTTTATACTGTACCAGAACCGGAGCAGTATAGAGAAATATTGCAGCCGTTTTATGAGCGGCTGGCGGTAAGTGAAATTGCGGAAATAAAGGATATGGCAGTTAGTATGTTGATTTCCTATGCCTGTAATAATGGGGCATTTGCAAAAGCAGAGGAGCTCATTCAGGGGTTGCCGTCTTCCTCCATTGACAAGGAAGAACGGTTAGCCATTCTTTATCAGCAGCAGAAACAGTATCGGGATGCAGAAAAAATATGGGAGCATCGTATACGCCACGGTGTTACAGCTATACAGACTGCTTTGATGAATCTGTTGGAAATTGCGTTGCTGGAAAATGAGAATGATGCTGAATTTTTTGCAGATACATATGAGGCTGTTACGCGCCAATTTTGTTTACCGGAGTGGATGTCCTACAATGCGCATTTGCAGCTTGCCATAGAAAAGAAAGATAAAGCGGCGAGCATGGCCATCCTTCAAAAAATGCTGCCTGCTATGAAACAAGACTGGAATCCGCAGGATTACCGATTGTACCGCAATACGGAATACAGTAATGCGGCATTTTTGACTGGCAGGTTAGCCGATATACTTTGTGATGAGCTGCTCAGTGACAAAGAATATGCTTTTCTTGGTGATTGTACTGAGCTGAAAACGCTGATTGAACAGGTGAAAGGCCAATGATGTGTATAATATCTTCTGTGTGAGCGAGCATAGAAACGGTAACCGTACAAATGATTACCATACAAGCTGCATGAAAACCATCTGCCATAACAGCCGGATTTTGTACGGTTGATTGTTGCAGATGGTTTTTTATATGGAGATATGGTAAGATTGAAAAAGACGATTAAAATTGGCAGGAGGGGCTGAACTTGATAACGGCAAGCATAAAGGCGACTTTACAAAGTGATATTCATAAAGTCTGGGAAGTGGTTTTGGATGTTGAGCATTATACTTGGCGCAGTGATTTGAGTAGGACAGAGCGCATCCATGAAAAGCAGTTTATTGAATATACTAAGGATAACTATCCTACAATATTTACGGTTACTGCTGCAGAGCCGTATAAACGATGGGAGTTTGATATGGAAAATACCAGAATGAACGGCCATTGGATCGGCACGTTTGTTGCCAAAGGCGATGAAACGGAAGTAGAGTTTACGGAGCATATTACGGTGAAAAAAATCTTTTTGAAGCCGTTTGTAAAAGCTTATCTGAAAAAGCAGCAAGCACAATTTATTTCGGATTTGAAAAAAGCGTTGTCATAATAAAGAATATATCTGTTTTACTGTAACGTTATTTTGGTGAAAATATTGTCATGTGCAAATTTTTTACCATCGTTTATAAACAATGCCCCCAGGTGATTTTTGTAAACCATCTGGGGGCATTGTTACGGAATCGGTTTATTTTCTGTGCAGTTATGTGAAGTGTATGGCCTTATGCACAGTTTGTTTTTATGATTCTAAAAATTGAAAAGATTCTGTCACAACTGCAGATTGTTCCGGCCATGCTTCAAATAAAGTAAAGCTGTCACTTCCTTCTGCAAAAGGATTGGATTGCAGCCCATTCAGAATGATTACCCGATCATCAGCAGAACGTCCTAATTCTGTGCCTACCGGACCGCCTTCTGCCTGCATCTGTTCCCACGCAGACAAGCTCATTTCATCAAAGGATAAAACTTGTACAGGTTCTTCTTCATTTGTGTAATAAATGTGCAGTGTCTGAATGGTTTCTTCATAAGCGTCCATGGTTGTAATTTCACTGGTCATGTGTTCTGCCAGGAATGCAGGAAGTTGGGTAGAAAAACCTAATTCTGTGCTTTCAAATGGGACTGCGGATTGTTCTTCATTGGTTGATGCAGAATCACTTCCGCAGCCTGTCAAAGCAAGGCAGAACGCTGTGAGAGCCGCAAGTATAAGAAGAATTCTTGTTTTTTTCATAGGGCATTGCTCCTTTGTATAAAAGTGAATACAGTATATATAGTTTAACATATTTTTTATAAAAAGAATATGGGGAGTAGATATATAGATTGTTATGGACTGCATTTATATTATTTTTGTGAAAATTTTTTATTTAAGCGGGACAGAAGCGGATGTTGTATGTTAGAATATGTGGGTAATAGATACCGATATATATGAAATGATATAAACATTTAACAGGGGGTTGGGAATTATGGGTTTTAAAAGCGATATTGAAATTGCGCAGGAAACACAGATGACCGTCATCAATGAAATTGCTGATGGGTTGGAGATTCAGGATGATTATGTAGAAAACTATGGAAAATATAAAGCAAAAATTGATTATCGGATGCTGAAAGAATATCAGGACAAGCCTAATGGTAAGCTGATATTGTTAACTGCCATCAATCCAACCCCGGCCGGTGAAGGGAAAACCACCACTACTGTTGGTCTGGGCGATGCGTTGTCCGCTATGGGTAAAAAGACGGTAATTGCGTTGCGGGAACCTTCCTTAGGGCCTGTATTTGGTGTAAAAGGCGGCGCTGCCGGCGGCGGTTATGCTCAGGTTGTGCCTATGGAAGATATCAATCTGCATTTCACCGGTGATATGCACGCTATTGGTGCAGCAAATAACTTGCTGGCAGCTATGATCGACAATCATATTCAACAGGGCAATGTGTTGAATATTGATCCGCGTAAAATTACCTGGAAACGCTGCGTAGATATGAATGATCGCCAGCTGCGTTATATTGTCAGCGGGTTGCATGGCAAACCAAACGGAATGCCTAGAGAAGATGGTTTTGATATTACCGTTGCGTCCGAAATTATGGCTATTTTGTGTTTATCCAGTGATATCAATGATTTGAAAGATAAATTAGCCAGCATTGTTATCGGCTACAGTTTTAGTGATGAGCCAATCACTGCTGGGCAATTAAATGCGCAGGGTGCGATGGCGGCATTGCTGAAAGATGCGCTGAAACCAAATCTGGTACAGACACTGGAAAAAACACCAGCTTTCATTCATGGCGGTCCGTTTGCAAATATTGCTCATGGCTGCAATAGTATCATGGCCACCAGTATGGCATTAAAACTGGGCGACTATGTAGTAACAGAAGCTGGCTTTGGTGCTGACCTGGGGGCTGAGAAATTCCTGGATATTAAGTGCCGCAAAATGGATGTACAGCCAGATGTGGTTGTTATTGTAGCAACTGTTCGTGCTTTAAAATATAACGGCGGTGTAGCAAAGGCTGATTTGGGCACTGAAAATCTGGAAGCGCTGGAAAAAGGGTTGCCAAACTTGCTGCGTCATATTGAAAATATTACAACAGTATTCGGTTTGCCGGCTGTGGTTGCCATCAACCGATTCCCTACTGATACGGAAGCCGAACTGCAGTTGATTTATGACAAATGTAAAGAACTGGGTGTTCATGTGGCTTTATCCGAAGTTTGGGGCAAAGGCAGCGAAGGCGGCAAGGCGTTAGCAGAAGAAGTGGTTCGTCTGGCAGAAGCCAATGCGGCTAAACTGCAGTACAGCTATGATGTTAATGATAGCATTATGGATAAAATCAATGCTATTGTAACAAAAGTATATCATGGTGCCGGTGTTGATTATGCACCAGCCGCCAAAAAAGAAATTAAACGGCTGGAAGAACTAGGCTATGATAAACTGCCGATTTGTATGGCCAAAACCCAGTATTCTTTCTCTGATACACCAACCTTGCTGGGTGCACCGGAAGATTTCCGTGTTACCATCAGCAAAGTAAAAGTGTCTGCCGGTGCAGGCTTTGTAGTAGTTTATACCGGTGATATTATGACCATGCCGGGGCTGCCGAAGGTGCCATCTGCAGAAAAAATTGATGTAGATAACGATGGCAGAATTTCCGGATTGTTCTAATCTGTGAAAAAATAACGTAATGTAAGAAAAGTGTTTTTGCCTACTATATCTGTAAATGGTTAGATAGATACAAAAAACTCCCGTTGGGTATAACTATACCTAAGCGGGAGTTTTTTATGTGGAGTATTATTGTTCCATTTGTTTGGCCAAAAAAGAGGCAGCAGTTTCTGCCAGCTTTAATTCTAAGTCGGACATCTTGATATTGCTTTCTTTGGTGGCGATGATTACGGTGCCGATTGGATCGCCTTCTGCGATAATTGGTGCCATGACTTGTGCGGTAAAAGTTTTTTCAATGCCGCTGTCGTTATTGCCGCGGAACAGAGAATGGATTGCAGTGTCGCCAACATTGACAGCTTTGCGTTCCTCCATTACTTTTTCAGCGGCGGCGCCAATAGATTTTCCTAAGAAATCCTTTTTGGATGCGCCGGCAATGGCGATAATTTGGTCGCGGTCGGTGATAATGGCAATATGATTGGTAGCTTCAAATAGAGAGTCGGCATATTCCTGTGCAAACTCACCCAACTCGCCAATAGGAGAATATTTCTTTAAAATGACCTCACCGTCATGGTCCACAAAAATTTCTAACGGATCGCCCTCTCTAATCCGCAAAGTGCGGCGAATTTCTTTTGGAATTACAACTCTGCCCAGATCATCAATTCTGCGCACGATACCTGTTGCTTTCATAAAATAAAAACTCCCTTCTAAATGGTTCTGACACAAATACACAAGTGCTATTACAAGAGGATGTAGCCCATCTTTATAGAAAGTATTTGTTATTTCAGAAAAAATATGTAGAAAATTAATAAGTAAAATTTACCGGTGATACAATTGCAGCTTTTGAATAGGGTGCAGAAATGAAATTCTTATGGTATAATCAAAAAAGGGGGGGCATTTGTATGGAACCAGAGAGCAGTCTTACAAAGCGGCAAAAATTTTTTCATCATTTTTTTATAGCATTGGGATTATTTTTGATTGCTACAGTAACCAATTATTTTATTATTGCCATGTATCACAAAACAATAAACGTGTCGGGCATTTATTTATTGGCAGTTATTTTGACATCGTTGCTGACAGGCAGTTACTTTTGGGGTATGCTAAGCGCGTTGGGCGGCGTAGTAGGGACAAATTTTTGCTTTACATATCCGTATTTTGCTATTGATTTTTCATTGAGCGGTTATCCGTTGACTTTTTTTATTATGGCATTGGTGGCGATTGGCACCTGCGCTTTAACTGTGAATATACGCAAGCAGCGTGACGCAGCTCATCGGCGTGAAAAAATGGCAAATATTCTAAATGAGATGGACCAGCGGTTGCTGCAAATTGATGAAAAAAAACAGATTGTAGCGTTATTGTTGGAGTATTTACATATACAACTGGCGTTGCCGGTGCTTTATTTTGAAATAAAAGGTGAAAAAATTTGCTGCATAGGCCATTTGGGCGATGCACAGGAAGAACTGACAAATAATCAGTATGATATTCTCTGCCGTTCTTTAAAAGAGCAAAAAATTATTGATGTGGGAATCACAGAGGATAGTCCCAGCGGTTTCTTGAGCATTCCGGTGGTAAGGCAGAACAGAGTGTTTGGTGCGGCCTGTATTCTATTGCAAAAGGAAAGTCTATCAATGGAAATGCGCAGCTATGCTCAAGGGTTGGTCAATCACTTTGCCATTGCTTTTGAACGGCAGGAACTCAGTGAGGCGCAGCAGCAAATTTTAATGGAAAAACAGGCGGAACAGATGCGCAGCTATTTGTTGCGGGCTATTTCGCATGATTTACGGACTCCTCTGACAGGGATTTTGGGTGCCAGCGGTGCAATCTTAAATAATGGAGAAACCATGCAGCCAGAATTGGCTCGCAGGCTTATGCTGGATATTCATGAAGAAGCCCAATGGCTTTTGCGTATGATAGAAAATGTATTATCGGTTACAAAAATCGGGAATTATAATCCAGAACTGAAAAAGACCATGGAGCCTGTAGAAGAAGTGATTGCCGATTCCATTGCACGATGTAAGAAATATTTTTCAGATTTGAAAGTTGAAGTACATATGCCCGATGATGTGATTATGCTGCCCATGGATCCCATTTTAATTCGTCAGGTAGTGACCAATTTAATTGACAACGCTTATCGGCATGGAAACAGTCAGGAAAAAGTTGAGTTGGATGTTAGCATGTGTGAGCAATATGTAGAAATTTCTGTGCAGGATTATGGTAAAGGACTGCCTGCGGAAAAGCTGGAAAGATTGTTCAGCGGTATTCATGACCACCAGCAGCAGGGCGGTGATGCTGGCCGTGGATTAGGGCTGGGAATGTCTATCTGTAAGACAATTGTGGAGGCTCATAAAGGTAAAATTTTTGCGGAAACTGTACCGGGAAAAGGGTTGCGGGTTACTTTTCAGTTGCCGTTAGAGGAGGATTCGTTTTTATGAAAGGAAATATTTTAATTGTTGAAGATGAGGATGCCATTGGTAATGTATTATCATCTATTTTAATTGCCAATGAATATATTCCTGTTATTGCCAAAAACGGGGAGCAGGCTTTAATTATGCTGCGGTCATTTCAGCCTGATGTGGTATTATTGGATTTGGGTTTACCGGATATGGATGGATTGCGTATTTTGAAAAAAGTAAAGGAAACCCATGGGTGTCCGGTGTTGGTTGTTTCAGCCAGGGATAATGAATGGGATAAGGTGGAGGCTTTGGATATGGGGGCAGATGATTATATCACAAAGCCTTTTGGAAACTCAGAACTGCTGGCGCGGATTCGGGTAGCCATGCGTAATCATTCTGAAGGTGAGGTGCGCACCGGAGAAAGTAAAAAGATTTATTGCTGCGGCAAATTGCGAATTGATTTGGAAAAGCATATTGTAACATTGAATAATGAGCGGATTCATCTGACTAAAAATGAATTGCGAATTATAGAGTTGCTGAGCCAAAATCCCGGTAAGGTGTTAACTTATGATTATTTAATAAAACATATATGGGGAACTGATATGCTGGAAAATAATCGGATTTTGCGGGTTAATATGGCAAATATCCGCCGTAAATTGGAAGAAAATCCGGCAGAACCTAAATATATTATTACTGAGATTGGTGTTGGTTATCGTTTGGCCGATGAAAGTTTTCTGTAAAAATGCTGACATAGACAGATAGTTTTTGCATACACTGCAGCAGTGTTACAGAAAGGGGAGAGCCATTGTATGAAAAGGCCTTATGTCAGCCCGCGTGCTTTTTCGGAAGATGGCTACATAATCAATCAAAATTTATTAAAAAATCTTCCTTATGGAATGAAACAGTCCAATTATAATGGCTGCGGGTGGATTGCTGCGTATAATTTTCTGCATGCTTGCGGGAGACAAAAGGAATATGATACAGTGCGGCAGCAATTAGAAGATAGCTTGATTTTTGGTGGTTTATTTGGCACCCATATTATGCAGTTGTATCTTTATTTGCGGCGGCATGGATTTCATCTGCATTGGGCCTGTAGGCCAAAAACAGCGCAAAAGCAGGCGCAGCAGTGTAAAGCAGGTATCCTTTTTTATTTTAATGGAGCGGCGCTGCATTTTGTGACTTTTGTGCCAGCTGATGGCCAGCTGCTGGAGAAAGACGAGAGTGGCTGCGTAGATGCGGGTGCAGCTTTGAACCAATCAGAGCAGTTTTGGTATCGCTTTTTTAATGGGCGCATGGGAGAACAGCAGGATTTGGATACATGGGAGCATTTTTTTGAGGAAGAGAGTGTGGCATCTGTTGTAATTCAGCTAACTACAAAATGATTGGAGTGCTGATTCTAAATTG
>USPE01000030.1 GCA_900556545.1 uncultured Peptococcaceae bacterium
ACGCGCTGCTCTGGACATTTCCTTGCCTGTCCATCTTAGTCAGACTGCGTCTGCCGCGATTGGGACAGCCTGCAGAAATCTCCATCCAGAGGTGGACTTTCTGCAAAGAGATTGCCCTTTGGCTGGCAGATAAATTATGGCGCAAAAAGAGGACTTCTCTCTCATTCATTTGAGGGAAAAGTCCTTTTTCTTTTTTGGGGCTTGTTTTATAGTCCTGTTTTGTGCTATTTGGAGGTAATTTCAAATTCCTGCTGTCCCATAAAGCCCGGCGCAATGGTATATGGTTCAAAGACAATAACCGGATTGCCTGCCTGATTGATATAAAATGCGGTTGCGGCATCGATGGTGGAAAATCCGCCTTGGTCAGCGGTAAAGTAGGAAAGGGTGTCATCTGCTGCTGTCCGTTCTTGCATTTGTTGTTGGATGCTGGCGTTGGCAATGGCAATGTAGTCATCGCCCAGGATATCCTGCAAGGTAATCTGATGATTGGTTTGCAGATCAATGTTATAATAATAATGGTCGGTGTAAGCGTTGCTCCAGTTATCCATGGAGGTAATGACAAAGGACAGGTACTGGTCGTTCTGGCAGGTGATGTTGTAATCGATGTTGACCTGCAGATTATGTTTCTGCCATTCTTCCATGGTGCCGCCGGTAGCCAGAAAGGCTTCTTTGTAGTCGTCCAGCCGCTGCTGCGCTTCTGCTGTATGCTGTGCTACAAATTGCTCAATCTGGGCGTTGATGGATTGGGACAGTGCGCTGCTGCCGTTCACTGCCGGCTGGTTGACAGAGATGGTGTTGTTGTCTGTTTGACTGAACCAGGTTTGTACGGTGCAAACGCGGGTGATGGTGCCCAGCAGCGGAATATGCTCTACTGCCTGTGCGATGGAAGGATTCACATTTAGGATTGTCAAAAAGGCAACCAGACAGGCTGCGGCAATGGTGGAAATGGAACGATAGAATGGTCTTTTGGGCGCAGCAGGTTTCTGATAGGGATGTTGTGCAATGACCTGCTCCAATTTTGCATTTAATTGGGGCGGTACGGGGATTTGTCCATATTGCTGCCGAGCTTGCTGTAAACGAGTTTGGTCGATTTTCATGGCGTGTCCTCCTTTAAGATAAGGGATAATTTTTTTAATCCGCTGTAAAGACGGGATTTTACTGTGTTCTCGTTAATCTGTGTCACTTCTGCGATTTGGCGGAGGGTCATGTCCTCAAAGTAATGCAGCAGAATGATGGTTTTGATATTGGGCGGCAATTGCAGGATTGCCTGATATAAATCGAGGTAATCAGCCTGACTGGATAAGGGATCATGGTGGTCTTCTTCCAAAAAGTCTTCGGCGATCACTTCTTTTTTGTTGCGGCGCAGAAAGTCAAGGCTTTCATTGATTAAAATTCGATAGAACCATGTTTTTAAGTATAGGGGCTCTCTGAGTGTATGATATTTTTCTAACGCTTTGCAGGCGGCGCTCTGCACAATGTCCATGGCGTTTTCCGGGTTGTGACAATAGCTGTAGGCTACGCGGTAGAAATGTTGTTGATCCGCTAAAAGGAAGGCGGTTAGTTGTTGATAAAGCTGCTGCACGAAATTCACCTCGGTTGGTAGTTTGTTCATTATTATAATATATTAGATGGGCGGCAGCAGAGAAAAGTTGGAAATAAATTTTTTTTGAAAAGATTTTTTTGAGAAAACTGACATCTGTAAGTTCATATGCTATAATAAAATATTAGAAATTTTAGCGGGAGGATGAAGTCACATATGGGTAAAAATGTTTATGCAGCACCTCGTAAGGGTCCTGCCGGAAAATGGGTGGAATCTGCGGGGGAAAAAACGTTTGTGAAGGATCAGCAGCAATCCAGACAGGCTCGTTTGCAAAGTCTGGCCGCACAATATAAAAAGAATGTGAATAAAGATAAGGGGAATTCATAAGATGTTAAATGGAAAAGAAAAACGGTTTTTAAGAAGTTTGGCCAATACCATGGAGCCTATTGTACAGGTTGGTAAGGGCAGTGTAACAGAAAGTGTTCTGCACAGCCTGAATGAGGCGCTGGATGCCAGAGAGCTGGTAAAAATTAAAGTATTGAAAAATTGTCTGGATGAAGTGGACGAGGTGGCGCAGGCATTGGCAGAGCAAAGCGGCGCTGAGCTGGTGCAGGTGATTGGCCGCAATGTGGTGCTGTATCGCCGTCATCCCAAAAAGCCGGTTATTGAATTACCAAAAAAATAGGATGTGTGACAGTGATGGGGCGTGAAGCATATAAGGCGTTAGTAGAACATGCGCAAAAAATTGTGGTAAAAGTAGGCACCAGTACGCTGACTCATAAAAACGGAAAGTTGAATCTGGAACAAATTGAACGGTTGGTGCGGCAGTTATCTGATTTGCGCAATCAGGGAAAAGATGTGGTGCTTGTCAGCTCCGGCGCTATTGGCGCCGGTATGGGCAAACTCAATCTGGAGCAGCGGCCCAAAACAATTCCGGAAAAACAGGCTGTGGCAGCGGTAGGACAGGGTATTTTGCTGCACATCTATGAAAAAATGTTTTCCGAATATGGGCAGGCAACGGCGCAGCTGCTTTTGACAAAGGCGGATCTGGAACATCGGCAGCGCTTTCTGAATGGCCGAAATACGCTGCTGACTTTATTAAAATTCGGCGTGATTCCCATTGTCAATGAAAATGATACAGTGGCGTTTGAAGAAATCAAATTTGGTGATAATGACACTCTGGCAGCATTGGTAGGCACTTTGATTGATGCAGACTTGATTTTGCTGTTAACGGATATTGATGGTTTTTATGATGGAGATCCGCGTAAAAATAAAAATGCCAAACGAATTTCTGTTGTGGAGACCATTAATGAAGAAATTGAAGGACTGGCGGGCAATGTAGGCAGTAAGTTCGGCTCCGGCGGTATGATTACAAAAATCACAGCCGCCCGCATTGCGGTAAATGCCGGTATTCCGCTGATGATCGGTCATGGCGCAGAGGATAACATTCTCCGCAGATTGACCAGCGGAGAAGATGTGGGCACGTTGTTTTTGCCGGTAGAAATGAAGCCTCATTTGCGGAAAAGCTGGATCGCCTTTGGTTCTCATGTGGGTGGAAGGATCATCATTGATGACGGGGCCAAGGAGGCGCTGCTTCATAAAGGCAAGAGTCTGCTGCCCAGCGGGGTTACTGCTGTGGAAGGTGATTTTTCGGCGGGCGCTGTGGTGCAGATTGTAGATTTGCAGGGCAGGGAATTTGCCAGAGGTATTACCAATTACAGCTGGATAGAGTTAAATCGGATCAAAGGACAAAAGTGTAAGGATATTTGTTCCATTTTGGGTTATAAAGATTATGACGAAGTCATACACAGGGATAATTTGTCTCTTGTGTTATAGGAGGCGACATGCATGAATGAACTGCAGGAAAAAGGATATCTGGCCAAGGAAGCCAGTTATCAGTTGGCAATTATGACAACCGAACAGAAGAATAAAGGCTTGTTGGCTATGGCTGATGGGCTGGAACAAGCGATGCAGGAGATTTTGGCTGCCAATGAAGAGGATATGCAGCGTGCCAGAGAAAAAGGCCAGCCGCAGTCATTTTTGGACAGACTTTTGCTGACTGAAAGCCGCGTAAAGGATATGGCTGACGGACTGCGGGCTGTGGCAGATCTGCCCGATCCGGTAGGCCATGTAGAAGAAATGTGGCTGAATAAAGATAATCTGCAGATTGGTAAGATTGCTGTGCCGTTGGGTGTTATTGGCATGATTTATGAAGCGCGTCCCAATGTGACAGCTGATGCGGCGGCGTTGTGCCTGAAATCGGGCAATGCGGTTTTATTGCGCGGCAGCGGAGATGCTATTTGTTCTAATTTGAAAATTGCAGCGGTGCTGAGCCAGGCTGCCGAAGCAGCAGGTATTCCCAAAGGGGCAATTCAGTTGGTTGCAGATACCAGTCGGGAAATCGTTAATGAAATGATGCGCCTGAATCAATATTTGGATGTGCTGATTCCCCGCGGCGGTGCAGGGCTGATTCAAAATGTGGTAAAAAATGCGACTGTACCGGTGATTGAAACCGGTGTGGGCAATTGCCATATTTATGTGGATGAAACTGCCGATTTGGATATGGCGGTAGAAATTATTTTAAATGGGAAGGTCCAGCGTCCCGGTGTGTGCAATGCTACCGAATCGCTGCTGGTGCATCGGTCGGTAGCTGCTCAGCTGCTGCCTGCGGCGGCGGAAAAATTGCTGCAGGCCGGTGTGGAATTGCGCGGCTGTCCGGAAACCATGCAGTATGTTTCCCAAAGCAAGGCTGCTACCGAAGAAGATTATGCCACAGAGTTCCATGGTTTGGTTCTTTCTGTAAAGGTAGTGGACAGCATTGAGGAAGCCATTTTGCACATTCGCCGTTACGGCACCAGACATTCGGAAGTAATTGTGACCAATCGTTATGACCATGCCCGTCAGTTCCAGCAGATGGTGGATGCTGCTGTTGTGTATGTCAATGCGTCCAGCCGATTCAGCGATGGGTTCCAGTTTGGCTTTGGCGCCGAGATCGGCATCAGCACGCAAAAGCTGCATGCTCGCGGTCCTATGGGGCTAAAAGAGCTGACCAGCTATAAATATATTGTCAATGGAAACGGACAGATTCGTAAATGAGAAAAATAGGGTTATTAGGCGGTACGTTTGATCCGGTGCATTTTGGCCATCTGCGCCTGGCTGAGCAGTGTCAGCAAAAGTTAAATCTGGAGGAAATCTGGTTTATTCCCGCTGCTCATCCGCCCCATAAGGATTGGAAGATCAGTCCTTATGCAAAACGGCGAAAGTGGCTTGAGCAGGCATTGGAAGGAAACAACACCTATCGCATTTTGGACATAGAGCAAGAGCGGGAAGGAAAGTCGTATACGGTTCACACGTTAAAGGCGCTGCATAAGGCAGAGCCTGATTGCGAGTTTTATTTTTTGACCGGTGCAGATTCGCTGACCTATTTGGATCACTGGCACCATTGGGAAGAAATTTTGGATTTGTGCCATTTTGTGGCTACCACCCGTCCCGGGTATGGCAGCAGCATACCGGAGCGATTGCAGAAAGAGGCAAAACAGCATAAAGACGGTATACTTTGCCTGGAAATTGATGCTTTAAATATTTCATCTACAGAGGTGCGGAAGCAGATTGCGCTGCAGCATGACATCAGCCAATTGGTGCCGGAAAAAATTATCGATGAGGTGAAACATAGTATGGAAATAAAGGTGGAAGGCTATAAAGAGCTGCTGAAAACACGGCTGTCGGTAAAACGGTATACCCATTCGGTAGGGGTAGCCAATACGGCGGGGCAATGTGGCGGCAGGTTTTACAGCTGATACCCGGGAAAAACGGTTATCCCCGTGGGGTGGGGTTAGCCAATACGGCGGCCAAGTTGGCCGGTATGTTTAACGGCAACATTGCGCAGGCTTATCTGGCCGGATTATTGCATGATTATGCCAGAGAAGTGCCCAACAGCGAACTGCTGGAGCTGGCGGTGGAGCATAATCTGGTGCAGGATTCGGTGGAATTATTGCAGCCCAATTTGCTGCACGGCGCGGTAGGCGCCTGGATGCTGCAGGAGCAGGGCATTGTAGAGGATGAAGCCGTTTTGAACGCCATACGCTGGCATACAACGGGGCATCCCGATATGGATCAGCTGGCGCGCATTATTTATATTGCCGATTATATTGAACCGGAGCGGAAGTTTCCCGGTGTGGAAGCTTTGCGCACCATTGCCCATCGTGATTTAGATTTGGGAGTTTTGGCGGGATTGGATCATACCATCAGCTTTTTGATTCAAAAAAATGGGTTTCTGCATCCCTTGTCGGTGGCCGCCAGAAATCGTTTGCTGGAAGAAAAAATAGAAGACCAGCATGGAAATTAAATATTGATAAAAGCAGTTTTTCAGCGATTGCTTTTATCGGATTAATAACAGAAAAAATGGAGGATTTTCATGGAAGGATTACAGTTAGTAACAGAGATTGTGAAAGCATTAGATGAAAAAAAAGCAATGGATATCAAAGTATTGGATATTCACGGACAAACGGGCATTGCCGATTATTTTGTTATTTGCAACGGAACCAGCACACCGCACACCAAAGCGCTGTCCGATTTTGTAGAGGAAAAAGTTGAAAAAACACTGGATGAACGGATTTTGCGTCGGGAAGGATATCAGGGCGGCGGTTGGATTCTGCTGGACTATGGAATGGTTATTGTACAGATTTTTAAACCGGAAGAACGGGCCTATTACAATCTGGAAAAATTGTGGGGCGACAGTCCGGAAGTGGACATTGCGCCTATGATTGGGGAATAGTATGTCTTACCAAGCATTGGCGGCTGTATATGACTTGCTGATGGAAGAGATTGATTATCAGCAGTGGGCCGATTATATACACAGCCTGCTGGAAGAACAGCATTGTCCCGGTAAACGCTTGTTGGATTTAGGCTGTGGGACAGGCAGCATCACCATGCTGCTGGCGCAGAAGGGATACCGCATAACCGCTGTTGATCTATCGGCAGATATGCTGGCGCAGGCGCGGCGTAAAAATCAGACGCTCAATTTGCCCATTCGGTGGGAACAGCAGGATATGACAGAACTGCTGCTGGAAGATGATGGGGGAGAGCCGCCGGTGTTCGATGGCGTTATTGCTACCTTTGATGCGGTGAATTATATTACCGATGCGGAACAGCTGCAGCATTTGCTGCAAAGCCTGGAGTTTATGATGGCCGATAACGGGATACTGATTTTTGATATACAGACGCCTTATAAGCTGCGGGAGTATCTGGGCGACAATATTTTTACACTGCATCATCCCCAGGTGGAGTATATGTGGGAAAATCATTTTGATCAAGAAGAACAGATTTGCCAGATGGATATCACCTTCTTTTTAAAGCAGGAGAATGGCCTGTATCAGCGCGTTACCGAGTCCCACAGGGAGAAAGTTTATGAACTGGATTTGCTGCGGATGTGGCTGGATTTATATGGCTTTGAAGTGATTGCTGTGTATGGGGAATTGTCCCGTCAGCCGGTAGGGGAACAAGACCATCGGGCCGTATTTGTGGCGCGGCATCGTTCCTGGGAGGAACAGATTGCCCAGGCAGATGCATTTGAAGATGATGACATGTCATTTTGTGAAGTATAATTTTTGAACACGATCAATCAAACAGATGGATCGTTTGAGGAGAGGAAGCAACGGTGCAGATTGCGTTTTTTGATTCTGGCATTGGAGGTTTGACGGTGCTGCATCAAGCCAGACGGAAAATGCCGCAGGAAAATTTTCTGTATTATGCAGATACCGATCATGTTCCGTATGGAAGAAAGACAAAGGATGAGATTCGGCGTTATGTGCAGGAGGCGGTGGACTTTATTGCGCAGCAGGATGTAAAAGCATTGGTGGTGGCCTGCAACACCGCCACCAGCGTGGCTATTCAGGCGCTGCGGGCGCGATACAGCTTTCCCATTTTTGGTATGGAACCGGCGGTAAAGCCGGCGGTCAATGACACCAGCTGTACCAAGCGGATTTTGGTGACGGCCACACCGGTGACCATTCGGGAGGAAAAGCTGCAGAATTTGCTGCATCAGGTGGATCAGCATCATCAGGTGGATCTGCTGCCGCTGCCCAAATTGGTAGAATTTGCAGAGTCGGATATGTTTGATGATGGACAGGCCGAAGCCTATCTGAGACAAGTGCTGGCCCCCTTTGATCTGAATCGGTACTGCACTGTGGTTTTAGGCTGCACCCACTTTAATTATTTTAAAAACAGCTTTCATAAGATTTTGCCGGAAGATATTGCCATGATTGACGGCAGCGCCGGAACAGTCAATAATTTGTATCATGTGCTGGAAGAACAGGGGTTATTAGAAGAACAGAGCGGAAAGGTGCGGTATTACACGTCTGGTCGTTCTGCCGAGCAATTGCGGCCTAAGTATGAACAATTATTGCTGCGCCTGGACGAAATGCTCACATATTAGGGAAAAGGAGCGAGGACGATGTTTCATTTTTGGAAAAGTGCAAAAGTATATGCCCAACGGGCAACGGTGATGGACTTTGGTCTGCTGAAAATCTGCCTGTGCGCACTGGGTATTGTGCTGGGCGTTACCGTACCGCGCAAAAAGAAAGTGCAGACAGGCATTCTGGCCAGCGGTGTGTTTGTGGCCACTTGCTTGCCGCTGATGAATAAATTTTTAGATATTTCTGACGAACTGGCCGCTGCCAAACAGGAAAAATAAGATAAACGAAACCTCCCAATTTGGACTGAAATAGTTTGGATTGGGAGGTTTTATCATTGGGTTGTTAACTGGTTGGGTTAAAGAAATATTTTTCTGCAAATTGAATAAAATGAGTCAGCGATGGCTGCACTTCCGCAGTTTGTGTTGTTACTAAATAAGCATCGGTTGAAATGAAAATTTCAATTTCCTGGGTACTCAGTTCAGCATCATCAAAAGGAGCATTTTGAAAATAGTCTAAAATGACAGAGGATGTAAGAGAAATTCCATTTTCGACTTTTAAAAATTGTGTTGTCATTGTATAAACAGCACTCTCCACAAAATCTATTTTGTAATATTGATTCAAAATTTGCTGTGCGGGAATGCATCCGTTTTTGGGAAATAACAATGGATATTGTGCCAGTTGTTGTAATGGAATTTTTTTAAAAGTATTTAATGGATGTGTTTTTTTTAGTACAGCTTTTAAATGTCCTTTTTTTAGAAAATGAAACTGTAAATCCGGGTATTTTTGTTTGATTTTTTGCAATGTGTCCTGTTCAATCAGAATGATACCGAACGGTGTTTTTTTATGTGCTGCTCGCTCAATAATTTCCAATGTATCGTGAATTTCTGTTTTGATTATCCATTGAGGTTGTTGTTTACAGGCTTGCAAAAATTGAAACAAATAGGTATTGCCCAAGAAAGGAGCAACTTCTAATAAAATTTCTTCTGATTTTGTTAGTTGGGTTGTACGCAGAGTATTTAAATTACTTTGCAACAGTTCAAGTTGTTGAAAAATAGTATTAGCTGTTTGTACTACTTGTTGTCCTGCCTCGGTTAAAACTACGCCGTTATAGTAGCGTTCTAATAATGGCAATTCCAATTCTTCTTCTAAACGTTTGATGGCTTCGCTTAAACTAGGTTGGCTTACATGAATTGCTTCAGCTGCGCGTGTCATATTTTTATGTTTTTCGATTTCCCGCAAATATTCCAGCTGTTCTAAGCGCATATACTGATTCCTCCTATTCCTGAGTGATAGGTATTGCCTATGCCTTTCTATCATTATTACCGATTTCTCAAATAGAGTCAAACTGTTTATAATAAAAGTATAGTGAGGTTATGAACTACAATGCTATATAATTAAAAGGCCAGTATAAGGAGGAGTTCATCATGTATCAGTGCAGTAAAGAACGCATGCAGGATAAAATTATAACATTCAGCCAGTATGGGAGAACGCCAAAGGGTGGTATTACGCGCTATACATTATCACCGGAAGCAGCCCAGGCGCGGGAAGAATTTCGGCGGCGTATGGAAGCCATCGGCGCTGTAATTGAGATTGACGATTTGGGTGATATGTATGCTACATTGGAAGGCAGCAAAAAAGATGCAAAACGAATTGTGATGGGTTCTCATATAGACTCTGTAAAAAATGGCGGTAATTATGACGGCGTTTTGGGTGTTATCTCTGCCATGGAAGTGCTGGAAACAGTGGTAGAGCAGCAAATTCCTCATGAGCATCCACTGACCGCTATGATTTGGACCAATGAGGAAGGATCGCTGTATCCGCCCTGCATGATGTGTTCGGCCATTGTCTGCAATGATTATATGCCGGACAATATCAGACATAATTTTGAGTACGAAGATATGATGAATGCGCCAAGCATTTTAGATGCCAGCCAGACATTCGGTCAGGCGTTGGAGCAGTCCGGCTACAAAGGTGACAAAGCTGTGCGGCTGAGTAGAGAAAATGCTTTGTGTATGTTTGAAACGCATATTGAGCAGGGCCCTATTCTGGAAGATGGGGGAAAAGAAATCGGTGTGGTGGATTGCGTGATGGGAATGCACAATTTCCGCTTGTGTTTCTATGGGCAGACAGTGCATGCCGGTACATTTCCTATGAAAAAGCGGAAGGACGCATTTTTAGCTGCATCACAAGCGCTAGTTTATCTGCATGAAAAAATCGATGCCCTGGGTGTGGATGATTTGGTGTATACTACTGGCGAGTTGAACTGTCATCCACGTGTACATTCTTGTGTGCCGGATTATTTTGATTTTACTTTTGATGTGCGGCATACTGATGCGGCAGTAATTCAGCAGGTTTGCGAGATTGTGAAATCCTGTGAAACAATGAGTTGGGCAGGATGTGCCTGTGAAGTAAAGAAACAGTGGAATCGTGATACTATTTTCTGGGATTCTCGTTTGGTGTCTTATGTGGAAGAGACTGCGCGGGAACTGGGCATTGGCTATCAGCGCATTCATTCTGGCGCGGGACATGATGCACAGTTTGTGGCGTATATGTTGCCTACCACCATGATTTTTGTACAGTCGCGTGGCGGTTTATCTCATTGTGAGGAAGAATTTTCTGAGTTGGAGCATTGTACAACTGGAGCAACCATCATGTTGCAGGCGGTGTTGAAAGCCGACCGGAATTTTGAATTATCATAAAAAGAAAATAATTATTTTTCTGTACTTCTTATCAAGTAGACTCCAAAAGTTGAAGCAACTTGATGGGAAGTACTTTGTTTTTCGATATAATAAAATGCGCCATTTCAACATTTGATAATGCAGCTGCGGGAAATTTTTTGTACAATGTAAACAAGAGGTGATACTGATGATGACTGAAAAACTGACCATGCTGCAGCAGACGCTGGAGCGGTTTGCAGGCTATGCCATGCCGGCCGAGCTAAAGGAACAATTGGAGAACATGGCGCAAGAACGTCACTATGCCAAAGATACCACGCTGCTTTCCGTGGAAGAGCTGCCGCAGGAAATTTATTATATTTGCAAAGGGCTGTGCCGCAGCTATTATCTGGATAAAGACGGCAATGATGTAACACGGTTCTTCATTTTAGAAGGGGATTTTTGTTTTACCGAAGTGCAGATTTTATCACAAAAATCAGATTTGTGCATCGAAACGTTGGAAGATTGCGACGGATTGGCCTTTCAGATTGGGGATTTGGATTTGCTGCAGGATTGGGTTTTTATGAAAGATGCGTATATTGAAGCGTTAAAAAGTAATCTGCGCTATAAGCTGCGCAGGGAAAGCGGTTTTCTGCTGGGCTCTGCTACAGAACGATATCTGGAATTTCAGCTGCGGTATCCGGGATTGGAGCAGCGTGTCCGGCAAAGCCAGCTGGCTTCTTATCTGGGCATTACACCTACCTCGTTAAGCCGCATTCGCAGAACGCTGCGGAAAAACTAAAAATATACTGCCCGCAGAAAGAAGGAGGATGATAGTTATGTTAGAGCAGGCCTTATTTTTACTGATTTTCTTTTTATCCAATACCATTATGACTGTAACCGGATTTGCGGGCACTATGCTGGCTATGCCTGCATCTATTTTGCTGCTGGGTGTGGAGGATGCCCGTTTTATTTTAAATGTGACAGCGATTTTATCCTGCGTGTTTATTGCGGTGCAGCAATGGAAATATGCCAACAAAAAGGAACTGAAAAAAATTCTGCTGATCATGCTGGCAGGTATGTTGGTGGGAACGGGGCTGTACCGCATCATTCCCATGAGTTTTTTGCTGCCGGTTTATGGTGTCATCATCGTGCTGACCGCTCTGAAACGGCTCTTTTTGCCCCAGACGACCTCTTTGCCTCAGTGGGTGTGTTTGTTGGTGCTGGTGGCGGCCGGCATTATACACGGCATGTTTGTGTCCGGCGGGGCGCTGCTGGGGCTGTATGCCACACTGATGCTGCAGGATAAATCCGAATTTCGCGCTACCGTTGCAGCCACGTGGGCAGTGCTGGATCCTACCTTTTTTGTTTTGAATTTTGACCTGGCTCTTTGGAATACCCAAAATATCATTTTGATTGGCTTGTGTATCATACCGCTGATATTATCGGTGTATATCGGCAACTGGCTGCACAATAAAATTAATGAAGCCTATTTTATGAAGCTGACCTATGTGCTGCTGATTGCTTCCGGTTTGTCGATTATTTTGTAAGCTGTCTGCTGTGAAACCCTTTTCAAATATTCAAACATAAACAAACGTCTGCTGAATACATTCCAACATTCGCTTAAACAGTGCGATTCCGCGGATATACGGATGTAATGAAAGCAGCATAAAATGGATTTATTCCACCTTCATCATACGATAGCCGACACCGATGTGCGTTTGAATATATTGCGGTGAATTTGGTTCTTTCTCAATCTTTTTACGAAGCGTCGCCATAAAGACACGCAGAGAGGCAATATCGTTATCCCAACTGCTGCCCCAAATACTCTGTGTAATAAAAGTGTGGGTTAAAACTTTGCCGACATTTTTGGAAAGTAAGCAAAGCAGCTTGTATTCAATGGGGGTTAGGTGCAGTTCTTCTCCATTCAGATAGACACATCCGGCGGCATAGTCAATACGGAGTGCAGCATTGGTAAAAACAGCAGCCTCCGCAGGAGATTCCTTCTGCATCATGATGAGCCGTCTTTGGGTTACACGAAGACGAGCCAATAATTCTTCTACAGAAAACGGCTTTGTAAGATAATCGTCCGCCCCTGCGTCCAGAGCATCAATTTTATCGGTATCCTCGCTTCTTGCGCTGATGACGATAATTGGCATATTCGACCATGTACGAATTTTCTCAATAATTTCCACACCGTCCATATCCGGCAGGCCTAAGTCAAGAAGAACAATGTCTGGGTTATGGGAAGAAGCTTCTAAAATTGCTGTCTCGCCGTTGGAGGCGGTGAGATAACGGTAATCATGAGCCTTTAAGGTTGTTGTCATTAAATTTCTTATAGATGTATCATCTTCCACAACTAAAATCAATGGTTTATGCATGAAGCGTGACCTCCTCGGCAGGTAGTGTAAAGCGGAAAATAGTACCGGATGGCTGATTGTCTGCAACCGAAATTTCTCCGCCGTGTGCGTTGATAATGGATTTGCATAGGGCAAGCCCTAACCCAAGGCTCCGGCGG
>USPE01000031.1 GCA_900556545.1 uncultured Peptococcaceae bacterium
AATCCTCGTTCCCGAAATCCTCTGTATTGGCTCAAAGCCGAACCCAGATTACCTGCGCCGATTAAAATCACATTCCAGCGTTTAGTCAACCCTAGAATATTCATAATCTCCTGGTTCAACTGTTTCACATTATAACCGACACCTCGGGTACCGAATTCACCAAAATAGGCCAAATCCTTTCTTACCTGAGCTGGTGTGCCCCCCACGCCTTCTGCAATTTCTCCGGAAGAAATACTGATAATATCCTGCTTTTCAACTTCTGTCAAAAATCTGGAATATACAGAAAGCCTGCTGACCGTCGCTTCTGGGATTTTCAGCTCTTTCAATCATAACAACCCCTTTTTGTCCAACTGCGTATCTGCAATACATTATAGCTATATTTTTGTAGATAATCAATAGGTTTGCGCAATAATTCACGAACCAATTTCCATTTGACTTTCCTGGGCTATAAAAATATGATATTGCTCTATCAATTCCAGCAAACAGCTTTGCGCCAACAAAACTACTTTATCGGTTTTTTTCTCTTGAATCAGCTGTAGGCTTTCCTGATATTCTTGCGTCAAAGTTAGTAAATCCAAAATACCGCTGGCGATAGACTCTTTGCTGTCCATAGTTAAAAAGACACTGCCTTTTTCTTCTATTACGGTGAGTTCTTCGGTAAGCTGCTGTATCATTTGCTGCCAGTTTTCGTCACTGCATGCCTCATAACGATAATCCTGAAACATTTGCAGAGAATGCTTCAGCACCACATCATAACTGCTCAGCAAGGAAGATATCTGCTCCATCATCTGCTTGTCTTCTGCAGGAAACCGCAATGCAGTTTCGTTCAGCACCAGTTTCTGTACAAACACATCACTGCCGCTTTCCTGAATAGATTGAGGCAGATCTTTGACCTGAGGCGCTTTTCCAAAGCAGCCCAACCATAAACAGTATGGCGGCCCCTGAGAAACGCAGACACGATAACCCAGCTGTGCCAGTTCATTGATTTTAGCCTGTCCAGCCGAAGCATTCTGGTAGGAACCAACCTGTACAGTATAATACTCAACTGGCTCCAACTGCAGCACCATCTGCCGTACAACCTTTTCCTCTACCTGCTGCTCCAGCACCTGCCCTGTATCTTGGAAACTGCTTAATTTACCAATTAAATATCCACCTACACTTTGAATAAACATAAAAATAAGAAACACCGAGAATATTGCTGCTGCCAACCGTTTGACCTGTCCCATAAGCTTCCGTTCCTTTCCGTTCAGAATTTATCAGATGCTTTATGGATATGTGATTGGTTAGGGAAATAGAACTTGTCTCAGAAAATGACGGCAATCGCCCAGAAGATACAAAGAACCGGTAATACACAGTAAATCATCTGGCTGCAAATCGGCCAATACCGCTGTCAATCCCTCCTGATACTGCTCATATAAAGTAACATGGCAATGGGGCGCTATTGTCTGAATGGTCTGCTGCAGCTGCTTCCAATGCTGTGCGCGCTGATCATGCTCTGGTTTGGTCAGCACTACTGTGTCTGATAGTGGCAAAATGGTTTCCAGCATGGGCAGTTGGGCTTTGTCATCTAAAATAGATAAAAATAAAATGATTCTGCGCTGGCTGTACTGAACGTGTAGCTGCTCAGCCAAATACTGAATGCCTGCTTGATTATGGGCGCCATCCAATAAAATCCCTTTTTGGCTGCCTAAATCCCAATATTCCATTCTACCCGGCCAAGATACCTTCTGCAACGCTGTAGCCAATTGTTCCGGCAGAATATGGATAATTCCGCGCTGCTGCAAATTTTCAATAGCTGCCAGCGCAGTATTGCAGTTGATTTGCTGATATCGCCCCTGCAAGTTGGTAGAAACGGCTTGCAGCTGTTCTGGCTGCAAAATGGTCAACGGTGCGTTTCGCCGGTCTGCTTCTGCAGCCAATACAGCTGCCGCTTCTGGTTGTTGGGGAGCGGCAATGGCCGGCACCTCCGATTTTAAAATCCCGGCTTTTTCTGCGGCAATCTGGGCGAGGGTATCTCCTAATATTTCACAATGGTCCAGACTGATTGGCGTGATCACAGACAATACAGGTTTCTGCACCACATTGGTAGGATCCAGCGTACCACCCAACCCCACTTCTGAAATCACAAAATCAGTCTGCTGGGCAAAATACAGCCAACCGGCCACCGTCAGCAGTTCAAATTCTCCCGGATGGGCAAATCCTTCTGCTTGCAATAAAGGAATTACTTGTTCAATCAATCTGGTCATAATCTGTGCAAAATCCCGCTCAGGAATCGGCTGCCGATTGATTTGAATCCGTTCCTCATAGCGGCTCAAATGGGGCGAGGTATACAATCCCACCCGATATCCAGCCTGCCGTAATATTGCTTCTAGTATTGCAGCCGTGGAGCCCTTGCCGTTGGTCCCGGCAATGTGTATGGTCTGCAGCTGCTCCTGCGGCTGTCCCAAAAGTTCTGCCATGCGCACAGTGCGTTCATAGCCTCCGGGCACTCCTCGGCGGCAGTTTTGCTGCAAATAATCCAAGCAAGCTTGATAATCCATGTAGGCATCCCCTTTTCACCATTTATCTCAATTTACCGTTATCAAAAATAAGCTATCTAAGAATAAGAAATAGTCACCTACTTGTTTTCTCCCAAATCTGCGTTCATTTCTGCCAGCAACTGTTCCAGTTCTTCTTGCCCAAAGTGATATTGTGTGTTGCAAAAATGGCAGACAACATCTGTTTGTCTGTCTTTTTCCAGTATATCTTCCAGCTCAGTAATGCCGATACTTTTTAACAACCCGCCAATGCGTTCCCGACTGCAATTACAGTGCCAATGAATCGGTTTCTCTTCCAGAAATTGTACCTCTGTACCAGGCAGATAGTTGGCAACGATATCCTGTGCTGTAGCGCCTTCTGCAATCAGACTGCTGACAGGACGGGCTGTTTTCAGCTTTTCTTCCAAATCATCCAGTACAGCATCTTCTGCATTGGGCATTGCCTGAATGATAATACCACCTGCAGCTGCTACTGTATAATCGGGATTAACCAGCACACCGACCGATACGATAGACGGGGTTTGCTCCGAACTCATCAGATAACTGGCCACATCATCACCAATTTCTCCAGTTACCAATGGCACGCTGCCGGTATAAGGTTCTTTTAAACCAATATCTTTTGTAATATATAAATGCCCCTGACCAATGGCTCCACCTACATCCAATTTTCCCCGGGCATTCAACGGCAAATCGGTCTGCGGTTCCTGCACATAACCTTTGACATTGCCGTTGGCATCACTGGTTACGATAATACCGCCCAGCGGCCCGTCTCCAAAAATACGCAATGTAATAGCGCCCTCACCTTTTAATCCCCAGGATAATAATAACGTGCTGGCCATAGTGCGGCCCAGCGCTGCAATGGCTGTAGGAAATGCATCATGCTTTTGTCGTGCAGTTTCTACAGCATCGGTGCAAACAACAGCAGATACCCTTACCTGTCCTTCATAGGCCAGTGCGCGAATAATATGATCTGACATTTCACTCTCTCCTTATATACAATTCTCAAATAATAAATGCAATTTCATTCACCTTATATACAGCAACTGTTCAAACTGCTGCAAAAATAAGGCAGGACGATTAAAAACCGCCCTGCACCTTTTAACTGGAATTTTTCGTCCTGAACTCTTATAATCCTAAAATCTGCTGTACTGTTGCAGAAATCTGCTCTTTGGCACAAATCTGTTGATGCAGCACCGGTTTTTTATCTAAATTCAACAAACCTTTATGCTGTGTAATGCCTGTCAGCGCTACCAATTGATTGAGCTGCTCCAGTTCATCAGCTGACTGCTGTGTCTGCTGCAGCGCATTCATAACGCTGGCAACAAACTTGCAAGGATGGGCGGTAGAATCAATCACTGCAATCCGGTCATTGCCGCTGTTGTTCCGATACTCCCGGCTTACTTTCAAGGCAACGGCAGTATGGGTATCTAACAGATATTGATTTTCTGCGTAACAACTCTGAATCATAGCCAGTGTTTCTGTTTCGTCAGCAGCACCGCCAACTACGAACTGCGCCATACGGTTTTTGGTTTCTTCATCTACAGTAAAGCATCCATCCTGCTGCAATTCCTTCATCCATTGGGCTACTTTATCACCATCATTGCCGGTCATGGCGAACAGGAACCGTTCCAGATTGCTGGAAATCAAAATATCCATGGAAGGGCTGTTGGTTTGATAGAAATCTCTGCGGCGGTCATAAACGCCGGTTGCAAAGAAATCTGCCAGAACACGGTTTTTATTGGATGCGCAAACCAATTGTCCCACGGGCAGTCCCATCTGTCCTGCATACCAAGCAGCCAGAATATTGCCAAAATTACCGGTAGGGACTACAAAGTCTATCTTTTCACCATAAGAAATGGCTTGTTTGTCAACCAAAGACAAGTAAGCTGCAAAATAGTATACAATCTGCGGCAGCAACCGTCCCCAGTTGATAGAATTGGCGGAAGAAAATTGATAGCCGGCCTGCGCCATACGCCGCGCCAACGCCTGATCGGCAAAAATTTCTTTAACAGCGCTTTGGCAATCATCAAAATTACCTTCTACGCCAACAACCGTGGTGTTGTTTCCATCAGTTGTTACCATCTGTAATTCCTGCACCTTGCTCACGCCGTGAGCTGGATAGAATACGATAATTCTGGTGCCATCTACATTTTTAAATCCTTCCAATGCAGCTTTGCCTGTATCGCCAGAGGTAGCTACAAGAATGATTACTTCTTTTTCCAATTGTAACTTTTCAATAGCCTTTACCAGCAGACGCGGTGTCAGCTGCAGTGCCATATCTTTGAAGGCTGCTGTAGGACCGTGCCACAATTCTAGAATATATTCCTTATCATTTAATTTTACCAAAGGCGCAATCTCTGCCGTATCAAACTGCGCGCCATAAGCACCATTTACGCAGTCAGCAATCTCATCTGCTGTATAATCACTCAAATATTGAGCTAAAATCCATTTGGCGATTTCCTGATAGGATTTTCCAGCCATAGCGGCAATGTCCTTTGCGTCCAATACCGGAATATTCTGCGGCACAAACAATCCGCCATCCGGCACCATACCCTGGGCAATGGCTGCTGCTGCATCAACAGGTTCGCAATTATTTCTTGTACTGATATATTTCATATACATAACGCCTCCAGCAAATAATTTTTTATCCAAGTCTTCATTCGATCTATCAGAAAAATTTTCACTGATATCAATAGTTATTCTACTATATTTTTTTTGTGCTGCCTAGTCTTTTCTGGCAAACTTAAGACCGATTTCCCAGAAACCTACATCTAATTTGTTTTTGCTGTTGGCAAAAAAAAACAAATCAGCGCAATTGCTGCAGTTAGGCTGGGCGAACAGCCTCCAGATAGGTTTCAATTTTATGAATCAAATGTAATGTGTCCTGCAATACCTGCCGATTGCATTGTTCTAAACGAAATAAAAATACCAAATCAAAGGTAAAAGAATTGCGTTTGGGCAGTGGACCTGCTAACGTCAAAATCGGTTTGATTGCCTTGCCCTGCAGCTGTTCCTGCACAATCATTTTGCGCAGCTCCGGTTTCACCAATAACTGTACTGTATCTTTCAGTTTTTGCTCTATTTGTTCATTCCAGGGAATGTCCTCTGCAAATACCTGGTTCTTACGCAGTTCGCACATGCGGGATACTACAACCTGCCCTTTTTTATTTTCGGTAATTTCCACGTTTAATTTTTCCTGCTCAAAGGCTTCTATAATCGTCTCTTTGTGCAAAACGTCTTCCAATGCCATCCGCTCCTTCGCAATTACTTCTGTGATTTTAACACAGTTGTTCCGGACTGACAAGAAAATTATTTTTCTGTCAAAATAAGCAGGATATTTTCTTTTTTGCCCCGAAAGCTAGTAGCAGGTAGTCTATTGAAATTTTTATTTCCGTAAAAACAAACCAACTTAACATAGTATTATCATAAAGAAAGAAGCGTGATATTGTTGCGTTATACTCCAGACCCGCAAATAGGTCTTACAGCAGAACAATTACATACCAGGGAGCAAGAGAATCTCTTTAATTTTGACACAACAGTACCCAGCAAATCCATTGCTACCATTGCGCGGGAAAATATTTGTACTCTTTTTAACCTGATCAATGCAATTCTGGCCATTGCTGTGTTATCCGTTGGTTCCTATAAAAATATGTTGTTCATGGGCGTTGTCATCAGTAACCTGCTGATCGGGATCATTCAAGAGGTTCGTGCTAAGCGGGCCATCGATAAATTATCTCTGCTGCACGCTGCAAAAGCAACTGTAATACGGAATGGTCAACCGCAGGAAGTTGAACTGCAAAAAATTGTGCTGGATGATGTGCTGCTTTTGCAGCAGGGCAACCAAGCGCCGGTGGATTGTTTGGTTTTGGAAGGACGCTGCGAGGTGGACGAATCCTTTTTGACAGGTGAAGCGGATGCTGTCTACAAGAAGATTGGTGATACTATTTTATCAGGCAGCGTTATTCTCAGCGGATCTTGCCGTGCCAGAGCGGATAGAATTGGGGAAGACACTTATGTATCTTCTATCTCCAAAGAAGCCAAATACTACAAAAAGACCAAATCAGAAATTATGACCACCTTAAATAAAATTATCGGTACTATTTCTCTGATTATCATTCCTGTTGGTTTTATTCTGTTCCATAATCAAATGAAATTGGAAGGCACTACCCATGCCGAAGCAGTGGTACAAACGGTAGCTGCTCTTATTGGAATGATACCGGAAGGGCTAGTACTTTTAACCAGTACAGTACTGGCTGTCAGTGTGGTGCGCCTGGCACAGCGGCAGGTTATGGTGCAGGATTTATACTGTATCGAATCGCTGGCCAGAGTGGACACCCTTTGTCTGGATAAAACCGGTACACTAACGCAGGGTAACTTGCTGGTAACTGGTTTTGTGCCTTTAGCCAATCACCCTTACGGTGTAGAACAGATTATGCAAAACTTTACTGCAGCACTGGAAGATAACAATGCAACATTCTGCGCTTTGCGCCAAACTTATCCGCCTCAGCTGCACTGGCAAACAACAGAAGTATTTCCATTTTCCAGCCAACACAAGTGGTCCGCGGTGTCCTTTGGAGAAGTTGGTACCTATATTTTAGGTGCCTCTGAATTTGTTTATCCTAACGGCGATGCTGCATTCCAGCAACAATTGTCCGAGTTGGCGCAGGAAAACCGAGTATTGCTGCTGGCATGGACTAATGAAACAGTTCGTCCGGGTCAACTGCCGCAAAAACTGACACCGGTAGGATTTTTGCTTTTGCAGGATCAGCTGCGCACCGCGGCCCGGCAGACCTTGGAATACTTTTCACAGCAGGATGTTGATATTAAAGTAATTTCCGGTGACAGTGCGCAAACCGTATCGGGCATTGCCCGTGATGCTGGCGTGCCAAACTGGCAAAATTTTGTGGACATGGCTACCATTCAATCGGACGAACAATTGGAGCAAGCTGCACAGCAATATACCGTATTTGGACGGGTAACACCGGTACAGAAAAAAAAGCTGGTACAGGCGTTGCAGCAAAACGGACATACTGTAGCCATGACCGGCGATGGTGTAAACGATGTGCTGGCTTTAAAGCAGTCCGACTGCAGTATTGCTATGGCCGCTGGTACCGACGCTGCCCGCAATGTTTCTCAGCTGGTATTGCTGGATTCCAATTTTGACTCACTGCCGCAGATTTTGGGTGAAGGCCGTCGCTCTATCAACAATATTCAACGGTCTGCCTCTTTGTTTTTGGTAAAAACCATTTATGCGACACTGTTTGCTTTAATCTTTTTGTTTGTGCAGCTGCCCTATCCCTTTATTCCGATACAGCTCACTTTAATCAGCTGCGTCACCATTGGTATTCCCTCTTTTCTGTTGGCCCTGGAGCCTAATAAAGAGCGCATTCATGGTCGGTTTTTGCTGAATATTTTAAGCAAAGCCCTCCCCGGCGGATTGACCATTGTTACAAATTTGATTTTGATTTTATGCTGTTCTTTATGGCTCCATTTCTCTGCCGAGGAAATCAGTACCTTATGTGTATTGCTGACTGGGTTTACAGGATTTTTGGTATTAGAGCGCATTTGTTATCCCTTTAATCGAAACCGTCTGCTCATGTATATATCACTGGTGATTCTATTTGTAGGTGCAATCGCTCTCCTGCCTGGCTTGTTTGCCATTACTATGCTGAAACCGGCAGAGATTGTCTTTTTACTGTGCTTTTTGCCGCTGGATTATGTTTTGTTCCGCACTATTTTTTGGTTGGTACAAAAAAAGACAGCCTGCATTTTGCAAAAAACAAAATAAGCTGTTAAAGAAACAGCTTATAGCAATACCAATCTGCTGCTAAATGAAAATGGCCTGAAGTAAGAAGAATTAGTTCTTCCCTTCAGGCCATTGTTTTTTGCCATTCATTTTCCAGCTGCCACTCCTTCTGTCATTCCATCTCTTAACGCAGAACTAATTTGTTGCCTTCTGCGTTATTTGCGGACTTTTTTTTGGAAAAGTGACTCCCCAGCATCCATTTTAATTTTTCCACCAGAATTAAACGATTCAGCTTAGAAAAGTTTTTCTTTTCAATTGCAGCTTCTTCTGCAGTTGGTGTTCCGTAACTGGATAAAAAAGATTCACTGTGCCAGTCGCCGCAGTCGACTTCACGGATACCGCAAGCCCAGATATCGTTATATTTTCCACAATGAGGGCAAGAAGTATTATAACCAGATGTCACTCCAAACCCCATAAATTGTTTTCGATCCAATTCGCCGCCGCAAATAGGGCATTTTGTTTCTCGATAATCAGGTTTAAACATAAACTTTACACCTCCAAAATTTTTCAAGCTCATACTTGTTTTATGTTTAAAATACTTTCCCTTTCTTACAGTATTATCATAGCACAGTTCCCCATGAAATGCACATTAACCTTTTCTCTCTCTAACATTCCCCCTCTTTTGATATATCAAATCCAATAGCCAATTATGTTTTATATAAACAGGCTAAATTATTTGGAATAAATATATCCATATAATTGCACTATATGACAACCGTCGCCAATATAGTATCCCATTGCGGCTTTATTGATACCCATAGAAACGACAAGCGAGAACAAAAAGACTGCTGTGCAAAAATTGAATTACACAACAGCCCTTTATAAATACCTTTATCACGCTTAATTGCCCAAGGCAGCCTTAATTTGCTCCATTGCGGCCTCTACGGAAGCAGTATCGCCAAAAAGGGCCAACAGAACCATATTCTGCGGACAACTTCCCCGCACATCCCGCACAGTAACACCCACTGCCTTTTCAGCAATATCCGCAGCACAGATCATATCAATCAGTTTACCCTGCACCAATCCAACTGTATCTGCATACGCTATACTTTCCTCCATGCCAAAACCGATACGATGCTTTAAAATTTCCATAGTTCCGGCCGATGGGGATTTTATGATACGAATATCCATAACACTCACTCCTAATGACGAATCACAGCTACAGGCATATCATATTGGCGTACCCACTGCTCGATTTGATCCAAATCGGCATTGGACAGGCTGGGATCACCTTCTATTGGATAAGTCATGCCCAGCTGCTGATATTTATTGACCCCCAATTTATGATAAGGCAACAAATCGACGCCGTCAAAGTTTTTGACATCCCGATAAGGCAATAAAAACTCCATTACCTGTTGAATTTCTGCCTTGCTGTCATTGATGCCTTTTAACAACGGCATCCTGATTTTTACATGATACCGCTTTTGCAGCAAAAGTTCAAGGTTTTTTAAAATCAGCTCATTGCGAACACCGGTCAGCTCGGCGTGGCGTTTGGAATCAAAGTGTTTAATATCGAACAAAAATAGATCTACAAATTCGGCTACTTTCAGCAAATCTTCTGTTTTGGCATAACCGCAGGTTTCGATAGCAGTATGAATTCCCTCCCGTTTGCAGGCTGACAGCAAATTGGCTGCTGCTTCCGGCTGATTAAGCACTTCACCGCCGCCTAAAGTAACACCACCGCCGGAAGTATCATAGAAGGCTTTGTCTTCCAGAATCACATCCATCAGTTCAGACAAATTTTTCTGTTCACCAATCACTGATAACGCATTTTGCAAACAGGCAGAAACGCACTTGCCGCAGCCTGTGCAGTTTTTGTCCAACTCCCGCACAACCTGATGCTTGCCCTGCTCGTCTATTTTGTGAAGTCCTTGCGGACAAGCGGTTACACAGGCTCCGCAGTTTACACAGGATGCTTCTTTAAATGACAGGCGAGGACGACGTTCCATGCCTTCCGGATTGGCACACCATTTGCAGCGCAGCGGACAGCCCTGGAAAAATACCAGGGTCCGCACGCCGGGGCCGTCATACATATTATATTTTTGAATATTAAAAATCGTCGCTTTCCGTTCAATCATAGGTTCATCCCAACCCTTTTTCTGAATTAAAAGTGAGTCAGTACAGTGCGGCTGATGATTTCATCCTGTACATCCTTGCACAATTCTACGAAGAACGCACTGTAACCCGCTACCCGCACAATCAGATCACGGTACTGTTCTGGATGTTTCTGCGCTTCCAGCAGTGTATCGTTGCTCAGATAGTTGAACTGCATTTCGCCATTGCCCATTATGCTGGCAGTACGCAGCAGTGTAATCAGACCGTTTTCCCCTTCCGGCGTGTCTAACAGGCCCGGTACCAACTTAAAGTTGTGTACCATACCCACGTTCATATTGTCGCAGGACATTTTGGATACTGACTTAATGATAGCAGTAGGACCTTTAAAGTCAGCACCCTGTGTTGGACTGATGCCGTCAGATAATGGTGTCCATGCTTTTCTGCCATTGGCGGAAGCACCGGTAATCTGCCCCAGCGGTGTGTTGTTAGAAATAGATAAGGTACCGTGTGTCAAAATGGAATACAAGGTTCTGTAACGGCGATGGTCTCTTTCAGTAAAGTCGATCAAATCTGCTGCAATATTATCGGCATAGTCATCATCATTACCGTATTTTGGTGCATCCAGACAGTCTTTGCGAATCTGATCATAGCCGATGAAGTCTGCTTTCAGTGCTTCGTTTAGTTCTTCCAGTGTGTATTTTTTATCATCAAATACCAGTTTTTTGATAGCTGCCATGGAATCTGCATAGGTAGCCAAACCACTCCATACAACACCAGGGCCGAAGTTATACATGGCACCGCCGGCAGATACGTCACGGCCGTTTTCCATACAGCCTTCATACATGATGGACATCAATGGTTTTGGAGCCATATCTCTGTGCAGTCTCTGGGTGATTACAGTGGCTACGCTGGTCAATTTGGTCACATATTTGATTTCTTCTTTTACAGCCGCTTCAAACTGTTCATAGGTTTTATACTGGCTTAATGGTCCCATGTCCGGGCATACCTGTTTGCCGTACCACATGGTTTTCCCATGGTTCAGTGTCAGTTCAATACAAACCGGCCACTGGGTGTATGCGGTGGAAGTCCACTGATACAAACGACCGGCTTTCTGCGGTTCCACACAGCCCATCATGCAATAGTCGCGGGCGTCTTCCATAGAAACGCCTTTCTGCAGCATCATCTGAATGTGTACATCGTCAAAGTGGCAAGCAGGGAATCCCATGCCGCAACGAATCACATCTACGATTTTTTTCATGTATTTCTGCGGAGACTGGTTGTGAATCCGGCAAGCCAGTGCCGGCTGATAAATTTTTACGTGCCGCACTGCATCCATCAACAAATAGGTCAGATCATTGGTGGCATCTTTCCCTTTGCGAGTCAAACCGCCTACTGTCATATTAATGAACGGTTGATAACCAGCAAAAAATTTGGAGCTGGCTTCACTGGTAATCCACATCATTTCAGCCATTTTGATAAACATACAGCCAGCCAATTCAAAGGCTTCACGATCGGTCAAACGGCCCGCTTCTTTATCTGCTTTATAGAATGGATACATATACTGGTCCACACGGCCGATGGACATGCCGGTCTGGTTTTCTTCTACTTCCAGCAGAGATTCTACAGTCCAAACAGCCTGAACTGCTTCCCAGAAGGTTTCCGGTTTGTGAGCCGGTACACGGGCGTTGATTTCTGCAATTTTCTGCAATTCAGCACGACGCACCGGATTGCTTTCTTTTGCTGCCAGTTCCAGAGCATATTCAGACAGACGGCGGGCATAAATCATAACCCCTTCTGCTGTTTCAATAATGGA
>USPE01000032.1 GCA_900556545.1 uncultured Peptococcaceae bacterium
ATAAAATAATTTGCTATTTTGTTTTTTTTGCGTTATAATAATACAGCATCAATTTTTCGTGGGGATGTAATGGTTTCGACGGGGGATATGCGTTAGCCTGGGAAGCGAGCCAAGGTCGCGCCAGCTTGTAAAACGGTGCATTTAAAATTAAACGCTAAAAACAATAATTTAGCTTTAGCTGCGTAATTGCAGTTAACTCTCTGCCTGCTGTGTCTGCGGTGCGGGACAGAGGGTCACTTTAGCAGACTACTGTTTCGCCAGTGCAGGGTAACGAAACAGGAACCTTACCCAGCTAGTCAGACTCTATCCTGTTTATGGGAGATTGGCTGATAAAATAAAAACATAAACTACGCTCGTAGATGCCCGGGGTGTCGGTCTTTCGGACAGGGGTTCGACTCCCCTCATCTCCATACTTTCATGAAGCGCCCAAACGGCGCTTTTTTTATTTGTAAACGGTATAAATACATGTTTTTCAACTATATTAAAGAAGAACGTTTTTACAGATAAGCGCACGTTTTCTGCAAAAACCTGTGATTCCCAATATATGCAGCACAAAATGCCGCATGAAAATAAGCCTTGCAGCTATGACATTTCTCATAACTGTAAGGCTTATTGTTGTTTCTGTATTTACTGATTGTATTTGTTTTTATGCTTTGCTGACAATATCCAAAGCTTCTTTTATTTTTTTCGCAATTCCTGTGATTTTTTCTTCTGGGATAGCGCATAAGGCCACCCGCAAACCAGCATTGGCACCATCGCCCAAAGGAACGATAAATAAATCGCTTTTGCGCAGTTCGGCAGCCACTTCTTCGGCCTGTTCTGTAGGTACAGTAACAAAAAATCCGGAATCAAATGGACAGACTTTTAACCCGATTTCATCGGCTTCTTTGATAAACACTTCTGCCCGTTTTAATAAACTCAGCCGCAAAGTTTCCTGTTCAGCACGGAAAGCAGCTTTGCGTTCCGGTTCCTGATTAATTTTTTCCATAACCAGCATTCCCAAACGGCTGCAATTAGACCAGGTTGCCCGGCTGGAAAATTTATTGATGGCTACAAAATCTTCCACTTCCTGTTTATTAGAAGATACACATAGCAAGCAGCCCAAACGATAACCATACATGGTATAACTCTTAGACATACTAAACGCAACCAGTACCAAGAAGTTTTCCGGCAGCTGATTGAACAACTGGAAAAACGCCCGGCTTTCCGGCGCAGCAAAGTCAATATAGGCAATGTCCAGCAACAATACTACATTATTTTTACCATTATTGGCAATGCTGGTCAGCTCTGCCATGATAATTTCCCACTCTTCTTGTCTTACATTATATCCGGTTGGATTATTGGCCGGTGTGTTTAATACCAAAAATACATTGGTCTGTTTGGCTGCATATTCCCGCAGCTTTTCTACACAGCCCTGCACATTAAATTTATTATTTTCATCAAACATCACAAAGGTATCAAAATTACGGTTTGTTTCTCTGCAAATACTTTTATAAGCGGCCCAATAACGATCCATGGTAATGACTGTATCGCCATCTTCCAGATAGTTCAGAACTGCATGATGGATTCCGCCTGTTCCGCCCGGTGTTGCAATACCGTCAATATAGGCATCCGGACGGTATTCACGAAAAGCAGCATCAATAGCAGCTTCGATAAATGCCGGAGAACCTTCAATGGTAGCATATTCAGCAGCATCAGCAAAAGGAATCTCTTTCATGGTAGCCTCTACTGTTTTTAATGTAATCAGATGGCCGTCGCCATCCAGAAAAGCGCCTGTTGTTGCATTGGTAATATTTTCTTTACCGACAACTGCCGCCCGTTCTTTAGCCATACCACTGATTCTGAAAATTTTATCCGGTGCATTTTTTCCTTTTGTATGATTTGCTAAAACACCCATTCTTTCATTCCCACTTTCTTTTATAAGATTACAAATAGTTTATTCATTATCATGTTCCCCACTAGATTTAAACGGCAAACCAACAACTTTACCGCCAGTCAAACAACACTGTTGTTATTATACTGATTTTTATCAGTCTATGCAATAAAAGAGCCCTCATGTATTTTGTATTTATTTTGTTTTTTTCTAAACGTGAATCAAAAATAACAAGATATACATAAAAAATCCCCCTCAAGCAGATTTTTCATTCTTACTCAATTCTGCTCAAGGGGAATCCTACTTAGAATCCATTTTCTTTGCTATATTTCTGTTTTTGGTTTATCGGACCAACTTGTCAAGCATCAAGAATTCTCCAACAATTTGGCCATATCGGGAAACAGATCGCCTAACGTAGAGGTCATGGGGGTTACCGGTTTAAACGCTTCAATTACCGGCCCCATAATGCGTTGAAATTCTGTTTCATTTTTGGATAGTGCAAATATTTTGGCTGTGTTGCGCGCGTCCCACAGAGCATCATGTTCCGCGCCGTCAAATTCCGACTGGATGGCATTGATGGCATGTTTTAAGGCAACTCTTTTTTCAATACCCAACAAATCACAAAAGGTGCGCTGAAAATCTTCCCAGTGATCACACAGCCGATGCAGCTCCTTACACTCAATCTCTTTCAGATTCAATTCCCGCTTCAGCTGTTTTAAATCGCTGTCACTCCAGGCATACACCGTTAATGATTCTGAACCGCACCATTGCACAAACTGCTGCAGGGCTGTCCACAGCACAGGCGCATCCGCCACAGTTTCTGTTGTAATGCCTGTTACTTTTGTACACTGCTTTTCTATTTTGTCATTATATTCCGGCCGCACATACGTCTGAAAGCTGCTGATTTCGTGATATCGTTCATCCAGCATAACCGCTCCGATTTCCACAATCTCCATTTTGCTGTAGGTTCGTTCTTCTGTATATTGTCCGGCGATGTGATTCATTTCAAAGTCTACAAATATATGATGCATAGCTGGCTTCTCCTGTTATTTTACTTGACGAATCAAACCCATCGGTGTACATTCTCGGCCTTGTCCCAAAGGATTATCGCGCAAAATTTCAGCAAGGGCAGCGGTCTGCTTTTTCTTGCCTGAAAAGGCTAAAATCTCAATATCCAGATCATTTGCGTCAATAATGGTAACGTCATACCCAATGGCTTGGGCAATTTCCTTGCAAACTTTGCTGGGATCCTCCGGCCCCAATGTTACACAACGATCCATTGGCGGCAGCGCACCGGGGCACGGCCCATCAATGGCGCGAACTTTTTCACCGGCAATGGCATAAAAAATGCCTCTTTTTTTAAACAGCTTCCCAATAGCTGAACAAAATGCAGCAAACAAAATGCGCAATGTTCCTACCTGCTGAATGGTAACTTCCATGGTTTCAGGCAAAGTACGGCCTAAACCATGGGGAGAGCGATAAACAAACTTTACCAGAAAACGAGCCAAAGGCCGCGGTTTTATGGTATCGATCGGAATCGCTCTGTTTTGCGTGCAAGCCACTGCTTTTTCCGAAAGGAACAGGATATCTCCCTGCTGCATATGGGGTACCGCATATTTTTTTACAACCTCTACAATTTGATCTTCATTGCCAATCACATGGGTTTGAATGGCATACCGCTCATAAGATACGCCGTCTACAACACGAATGCATTCTTTCCCTTCATTTACTCTGATATTTTCCATTATTCTCCCACTCCTTTGCGACAATATTGCCTGTCCTCTTGTTCTATGTAATCAAAAAAGTAATCAAAAAACACTGCAATTCCTCTTTAGCATACGGGATCGGTTCGGTCTGTGTCAAGCACAGACCGTTACCGACACAGCTTTCTTTTTATGATTTTCAATACTTGCTGCGCTTCTTCCATCTTCATTGCAATTACCATGATAGTATATGCTGCAACACCCACACCTACGCTGACTAAAACCTGCACAATCTGCATCACTTTACTACTAACATCCAATATTTGTTCCAGGCCAATTGCCGTGAAATAGACGAAAACACCCATCACAGCCGATGCTACGATGGATTGCATTGCTGATTTCAACAAGGCTTTTCCGCCAAAACTGCCAATTTTTTTGCGCAATCCCAATCCCAGCACCACCATACTAAGCAGACCGGACAGCGAATAAGCCAGCGCCAGACCGCGATGCTCCATCGTCTTCACCAGTATCATACTAAGTATAATATTAAACAACAGCACAAATACATTGATGGCTACCGGAGATTTGGTATCCTGCACCGCATAAAAACCGCGATTTAAAACTTGCTGTGCCGAATATCCCACAATACCGATACAATAAAAAACCAGACATACTGAAATCAATTCAGCCTGCGCTTCTGTCACAGCCAGCTGCAAATACATCGCCCGCACAACAGGATAGCTTAACACCATCAGCCCTACCGATGCCGGCAACGTAATAAAAATAATGGTTCGCAACCCCATGGTCAGATTTTGTTTATAGGCATCTATTTCGCCTCTGGCCACATGGCTGGTCATAGTGGGAAAAATGGACAGACCGATGGCTGCGGCAAAAATACCAACCGGCAGCATCATTACCCGCTGCGCCTGCTTTAAGGCCGTAACTGTCCCTTCTGCCAGACCGGAAGCCAGGTTTTGACTGACCAGTAAATTTAACTCATTCATAGACAGCCCTAAAACCACCGGCAAAAATAACAGAAAAAACTTTTTAACACCAGGATGGTGTAAATCCAATATCAGTCGATAACGAAACTGATACCGCACCATTGCCTGTATCTGCATGGCCAGATTTAACGCTGCACCAATCACAACGCCGATGGTAAAAGCCATGATCCCCAGTTTTTGCTGCAATAACAAGCCTATGACAATGATGGCAATATTATAGACCACCGCACCGAAAGCCGGCGCCGCAAACTCCTTGTAGGATTGCAAAATTCCCTGAGAAATACCGGCCAAACACATAAAAAAGCTCTGCGCAAACATAATACGTGTCAACAGCACTGTCAGCTCAAAGGTTTCATCGGTAAATTTCACCAGCATTCTTACCAGCTGCGGTGTAAACAAGATTCCAATGGCGATTAATACCAACGCCGCAATGCTGACCAAGTTTAAAATGGTGCTGGCAACAATATAGGCATCCTCCTCTTTTTTCGTGGCCAGATAACCACTAAAAACCGGAATAAATGCCGAGCTTAACGCACCGCCAACCAAGGCAAAATAAATCAGATCCGGAATGGTGAAGGCAGCCAGATAGGCATCGGTCTGCGCGCCAACGCTAAAAGAACCGGTAACAGCAATATCCCGCACAAATCCTAACACGCGGGACAACATCATGGTAATCATCAAAATCCCTGCTGCCTGAAAAACGCTGTTGCTTCGTTTTCGCTGCTTCATCTTTGCCTTTGCCGTATGCTTTGCCTGATACATAATCTATTACCTGTGCTTTCTCTGGAAATACTTGCTTATTATATCTTTACATGACTATTCTTATTTTATCTCATTGGAAAATGTTTGTATAGACATAATTTCCTTTTTCCTGTCGTATCAAAAATTTTTACAGCATACACCAAAGTATTGCCATAATGAATCCAAAATAACCCAGACCACAGCCAATCAGAGCGGAAACAGGCACACAATTATGCCGCCGAATGATCACATAAAGCACGCCCACCGTTGTCAATAAAAAAAAGCTGCTGAGGCTCGCTGCCAAATTTAAGGTCCAATCGCTCAGCAAAATACCCATAGCCGGAATCATCGTACTCTGAAACACCATGGCGCCTGTCACATTGCCCAAAGCCAACCGATCTTTGCCGTGGGAAATCCAAATCACACTATTGAATTTTTCGGGCAGTTCTGTGGCAATGGGCGCAATAATCATAGAAAGAATCAACGGATGAATACCGTATAACTGGGCAGCATATTCAATGCCGTGAATAAAATATTCTGCGCCGCCGACAATTGCACCTAATCCCAACCCTAATTGCAGCAAAATAAAAAAATAACCGGGACGGGCACCCCGGCTCAGGTACAAAGGACGCAAACCATCATCAGACAACGACTGTCCGCTGTGCATCATCTGCCAGGCATACAGAAAATATCCTGCCAGCAGAGCCAACGCTACAAAGGGTTTACACCATGACGGTAAAAAAGCAGCTGACACCGCCAGCAGATACATCAGCAAAAACATCCGTAAATCCCGGCTGACTGCCCCGGCATCAACCTTTAATATGCCGCGCCGTTCTTTTCTCAGCAGCCATGCGCTGAAACCTGTGACAAACATTGCCAATGTGCCCAGCATAAACGGCGCTCCCAAAATTGCGCCGATGCCAATGTCCATGGCTTCTGGATTTCCGCCCAAAAAAGCCACCAAAGGAATAATAGACTCCGGCAGCGCGGTGCCCACTGCCGCTAAAAGATTGCCTACGGTTCCTTCTGATAATCCCAGTCGATTGCCCAGCCATTCCACGCCATTGGTAAATAGCTCTGCACCAATCAAAATTGTCAATAAACCTGCCAATAACTGTATTGCCATATCGCATCCGCCTCCTGCTCTACTATATGAGCAGAAAAGCCGGTTAATGAATTTTTTCCCTGGTCTGCATAGCCTCTTCCCGACTAATAAAATATAAATATCCATTGTTGCTCAAACTGGCAAAAAATACATCTTGCGGATTGGCAATGTTGTTTTTCAGCAGCTGCTCCTGCAGCCATTCTTTGCTCAGATTACGCTCCGCCAGTCCTTTCCAGTTTACCTCGCCATCATCAATCAGCGTTAATGGCATACCCGAAAATTGCTCCGTCGAAGAAATATTCAAGTCACCGCGGGTTGCAGGACAGCACCAGGGCTTTAAAACCACCGTTAAATCACCGGATATTTCCAACACCGCATAATCCACATTGGCAACATCAAACACATCTCGCTGCCGCAACTGACTCAATAAATCATCTATATTATACCGTGCCCGCCGCATTTCTTCCATCTGCAATCGGCCGCCTGCAATGAGAACATTGGGACGTCCATACAAAAAACGGCGAAAACAATTGCTTTTTAAACATATCACCGAAGCCGTCACTTGCAAAGCGGTAATAATTAACATGGGTAAAATGCTGTGCAGCAAACTCAGGCTATGATCTGTAAGCGGCAGTGTAGCCAATTCGGCCACTACAATGGCCACCACAAAATCCAGATTGGATAATTGGCCGATTTCCCGCTTTCCCATAATGCGCATTGCAAGCAGCAAAAGAATATAAACCAACAATACGCGAAACGTAATACTCAGCATACCATCCCTCCATTGGACAAAATTAGAAAAATAGAGTATAATAGCACCAGATAAAATCGTAATGGGGGTTATTTATGTTTACTACCATGGAAATTGTTGCCTATATCCTGATTTTGGTTTCAGCAGTATTTAAAGGATTGGCTTTGATGAATCTCAACAACAAATCCCGTGAATTTTCCATCAGCAAAAAGAAATACGGCCAGTGGAATCTGCTGTGCTATCTGTTTTTAATTCCCGGCGTATTGCTCTGGGCATATTGCACTTTTGTGCTATAATATTATTTTTAGTTTGACACACTGTCCGGGAAGTATACCTTCCTGTTTCAGACAAAAAAACTGCATCCGTCCGCTGCTCTGTACAACCATGCTACAGAACAGCAGATGATGCAGTTTTTTTATAAAATTTGCTGATGATTTATGGTCAGCCGAAAGTGTAAATTCAGTTTTTCAGCTGCCTTGCGGCACAAAATCATGCGATTCATAAAAATTTCAAAATAATCCATCACAGCGCAGATTTCTGTGTCAATCTGCAAAAACAACTCAATATGACTATCTTTTTCAATGTGCAGCTCTGCTTTTTTTACCGAATAATTCACACGGTCATGAATATCAAAGGTGGCAAAGTCCTGGTTGCGCACTCTGCTGGAATGCACATCTGCCTTATCAGCCAAAATCAAAGCCGCTGCTACCGGATTGACCGGATAGGCGGAGCCTTCGTCATGATTGCCGATGGCTGTAATAATAGTAGCAATATCTTCCGGATCTGCCTGCATATTATCCAGAATACGAAATGCCATAATAGCACCGCTCTGCGCATGGTCCTGCCGATTAATCACATTGCCGATATCATGCAGATAACCGGCAATACGGGCCAATTCCGCATCTCGTTCCGAATAACCCAATTTGAGCAAAATTTCATGCGCTGTATTGGCTACCTTGTGCACATGAGCAAAGCCATGGTCTGTATACCCCAAAGCCCGCAAAGATTCATCCGCCCGTTCAATATAGGTGCGAATCTCCGGCAATTTATAAACATCTTCAAACGTCAGCTTCATCCACAATACAAACCTTTCCTCTTTATTTCTATCATTGCCAATCTGTCTATAGTATATGTTGTTTCTTCTGTCAGCAATCATAAAAAGAGCATGCTGCAACCATTACCGCCAGATCATATCAGCCGGTTTACGCGGTGCCGTTCGTTTATATTGCACTGCCGGATAGCCCAGCAGCATGCAAACATAAGATTTTTTATCGGCCATATCAAATTCCGGTATGCTGACTGCATATTGGGGACAAATGGCCACACAATGCCCGCAAGCAAGACATTCTCCCAACACATGGGCTTTTCCTTCTGTTATTTGGATATTTGCCGCAATGCAATCCTTTGCGCATAATCCGCATCCAATACAACGCTCCTGGTGAATCTGAACCATACTTATCTGCCCCTTTTATTGATTTGTTTTATTATAACATTTCATAATAAAAAAGAAAATTCAACTTTAACAAAAAAGCACCAGTTCCTTTGGGAACCAGCGCCTTTAGTTTGATTGTCTATCTTGTTACGTTATTCTTAGTCTTCAATCACCGGACCGGCCTGCACTACAAAGTTTGGTGCAGATTCAAAACGGGTAAAGTTGTCAATAAATTTACCGGCCAGCATTTTTGCCTGTTTCATGTAGGCATCTTTATCAAACCACAAATTCATTGGATTCAAAATTTCTGCATCGACACCAGGGCAGCTTTTCGGTATAAATACTTTAAATACAGGATGCTGTTCGTAATCTGTTTTTTCCAAGTCGCCATTCAGAGCAGCAGTTACCAGTGCTCTGGTGTAAGACAATTTGATACGATTGCCTACACCATAAGGTCCGCCAACCCAGCCTGTATTCACCAGATATACATTTACATCATATTTTTCGATCTTTTCTGCCAACATTTTAGCATATACCATCGGATCTAACGGCAGGAACGGTTCGCCAAAACAAGTGGAGAATGTAGCCTGCGGTTCTGTAACGCCCCGTTCTGTACCGGCCAGTTTACTGGTATAACCGGATAACAAATGATACATGGCCTGCAATGTATTTAATTTAGCAATGGGAGGCAGCACGCCGAAAGCATCGGCAGTCAGGAAGATAACTGTTTTTGGGATGCCGCCGCGGCCATGCAGCTGTGCATTTGGAATATATTCTACCGGATATGCCGCTCTTGTATTTTCAGTCAGAGTGCCGTCATAAAAATCAACTTTGCGAGTACCTGGGAAAAACTCTACGTTTTCCACTACAGAACCAAATTTAATGGCATCAAAAATCTGCGGCTCCTGCTCACGATTCAAACGAATGGCTTTGGCATAGCAGCCGCCTTCAATATTAAATACACCGCTGTCAGACCAGCCATGCTCATCATCGCCAATTAGTTTACGGGCCGGGTCAGCAGATAAGGTTGTTTTCCCTGTTCCGGACAAGCCAAAGAACAATGCAACACTGCCGTCTTCCGGATCCATATTGGCAGAGCAGTGCATGGACAGCACGTTACGCTGCGGAAGGAAATAGTTCATAGCAGAGAAAATGGATTTTTTCATTTCACCACAATAACTGCTGCCGGTAATTAAAATGATACGTTTTTCCAAATCTAAAATAATGGCTGCATCAGAATTTACGCCATCTACTTCTGGATCACATTTAAAGCCTGGCGCACAAATCATATGAATATCCGGTACATAACAGCCCAATTTTTCTTTGCTGGGGCGTACCAATAACTGATGCATGAATAAATTCTGATGGGCATACTCATTGATGACACGGGTCTGCATCTGATATTGCACATCAGCACCTGCTAAACCATCAAACACATATACATCCTTGCCTTCTAAATAAGCCATAACTTTATTATATAACCGTTCGAACACATCTGCTTCAATAGGCACATTAACCGGGCCCCAAGCAATTTGTTTTTCAATGCTTCTGCGTTTTACAATAAAACGATCTTAAACTTGCCTGTAACAACACGGAATGCACCTGTTTCAGTCAATACCCCTTCCCGTTTTTCAAGTGCTGCTTCTACCAATAATGCCGGAGTCAGATTATGTTTAACCTGCCCCAGATTTTTTAAACCGATCTTGCTCAGTTCTTTTATGATTTTAGTGTCTTCCATAACGCGCCTCTTTCCTATTTTTTTTAATCTATTCAAAATCATTTCATTTATATATACATAACGCAACTATATTTTACACGTTCTGTATAATTAGGTCAACAATTTTCCCCGAAAAAGATAAATAATACGCACAATTATTTTTTTATGAATATCATTATGGTCTCCTGCTTCGTAAATGTATTGATATTTACGTTTTTTCAAAAGCCGCCGGCTATAAAACTCGCCACAAAAAATCGCTCCATCCAGCAGAGCGACTATCACTTCGTTGAATGGAACGATTCTTTTAAAACATATTTATCATACTTTATTGCTTTCATCACAATCATCTGTTTGTAGCGGTTCCTGTTCTTCGGCAGTTGCCGGCTCATGCTCTTTTGCCAGCAGGAATAAACTGCCGCCCAGTAAAATGACAGCAAGAACAATAAACAATACCGGCATACAAAAAACCAACAGCGCTACAATGGACAACACCATAATTTTTCCTTTATCCAGTACGGTTCCTTTTCCTTTGCACGTAGGACATACCCGCACCTTTGTACCCTGACACAAATAACAGCTCACCACGCCCCGTCCGTTACAGATATGGCAAGTTTCATGTTCCAGCCAGGATTCCTGCTTCACACGTTCAATTCGTCCAATGCCGCCGCACACAGAACAATTTACTTTTCCACTGCCATGGCAAGCAGCACACACTTGTCCCAACTGGTTTTTCCCTGTGCCGTTACAGATACCGCAAACAACCTTCCCCTGCTGACACTGCGGATTATCGCAGGGAAGCTCCGTTTTTTGCGTTGCAGTTACCTGACGGGCCACAACCCCTTTGCCATTACAGCTTGGACATGTAATTTCATTATTTTCATTACATTCACAGGCAATATTCCCGGTTCCTGTACATACAGGACATTCTTTTTTAAAATTAGTCAACCATTTTAAAAGCTGATTCATATGTTTTCTCCTAATGTCATATCAGACTTATGCGATCCTACGTGTCAGAACAGTAAAAAAAACAACCCCACAGCAGCTGCAACAGCAACACAAACAACACCGACAATGGCCCGCATATTATACTGAACCAACTCACCATTGCCATTACAACTTGGACAGACTAAGGTACTGCATTCATTGTCATCACCGCAGCTGCAGCAAAGAATGGTCTTTTCTCCGTTACAAGTAGGACATACTTCCCTTTTTACAAATATATTTGCCATTGTTCATCACCTTAATCATTTAATATGTTAATATTAATTATACAGCAAATACTTATATTTGGATAGTATTATTTGCATTTAATTTAATTAATGTCAATAGCCTTTTTTATTGTCAGAAAGCGTAACCACCATCCATAGCCCGCAAAGACACATCCCCGGCTATAATATGTTCTATCCCCTGATCGGTGCGTACTAAAAGAGCGCCATCCTCTCCTAACCCTTCGGCAATGCCCGTCATCAACTCTTTTCCCTGCTGTATAATCCGCACTTCCTTCCCTACTACACAACTGAGGGCAGTCCATTTTTCCCGAATGATTGAAAAGCCTTCCTCCTCCAGCAATCGGCAATTTTCTTTCAGATGCTGCAATATTGCTCCAAGCACCTGACTGCGTTGAACAGGATGCCCCAATTCTATCGCAAGAGAAGTTGCTTTTGCCTGTACGTCTTCAGGAAAATCCGCCAGTGTTTGATTGGCATTAATTCCAATTCCCATAATCAATTGATGCACCTGGGTTAATTCGGCCATCAATTCCAGCAAGATCCCGCACACCTTTTTACCGCCGATTAAAATATCATTCGGCCATTTGATTTCTGCCTGCAAGCCTGTTTCCTGCCGAATCCCTTCTGCCACA
>USPE01000033.1 GCA_900556545.1 uncultured Peptococcaceae bacterium
TTGTAGGCATAGCTCACCTGTTTCCCACCATTATAGTTGATGTTGTTCACTAAATCCAGCGGGCTGTAGGCATATTGGGTTACCAGACCGTCTTTGTCAACAGTCACTAAACATACTTTCCCGTCCTAACAGAAGATTTCGGTAATATCGGTAAACCATTTTTCATTTAGTTTATCTGCCTAAAAGTTTTGTGCAACCAAGTTTTTTTTGGTTTTTCTGCTGCTTTGTTTGCTTTTATAATGCTTTTTAGACGTTGTTTTTTATGAATCAGTAAATAATTTTCTTTACAAATACAATAGAAAGTTCGGATGTTTCTTGTATAGCCATGATAATTCTTTAGTAACAGATAAATGCTTTGTACGCCGTAGTGAGCGTTCTCCGATTCTTCCTGTATGATTTGATACATTTTCGCCGGAAGGAACTCTGTTTTCTACATTTTTTCCATTTTATTATTTTCCCGCGGGTTTGGATCTACTTTTATTTTAACACTCCAATCTTCAACCACTTAGATATTTCTCCCATCATAAATAAAAAGATTTCCACTATGTTCAAGTAATTTCAATTTTTTCAACTGTTGTTTTTGAGGTTCATCGACATATAGGTGATATTTTCTTTGTAAAAACAAGTCTATCTTTTCAAAATCCTCTTTTTTCCGATAATTAAAACCGTTCTCATATAAAGATTCATCAATTAATTTTTCTGGCTCAATATCACCTAAAATCAATTGTGGTTTCAAAGTATTTGCCACTTCGCTTTCCATCCATAAAACTTGAGCAAGCATTTCCCCAGCTTCAAATAATTCTATAAAAAATAATTCTTTAAAACGACTACAAATCAAAATTTTTCCTGAATATTTTTGTGAGTAAAACTCACCTCTCCTCTCTGCATCACTCATCCGATCAGAAATAGGATAATAACTAATATATGACTTACCTACGATTAAAACTTCCACATCTAATTCTTGGGCATCTCTAATAATATCTTTCTCTTGATTATTTTTGGGAATATGAATACTCACAAATTTTTCATTGTACATAAATTGATACCTCTAAGTTTATAGATAATTAATATTGACATACTACTTCTCTAAATTATTCATGAGGATGTAATCCTCACTATAATAATTCAATTTTTGAATTTTGAACCAATACGTAACGCCATATGAACAAAACTCATCCGAAAAGGAAATAATGTCCCTCCTGTTGTTACTAATTTGCTGTCAAAGTTCTTTACCATTGTTATTCCGACTTCGGCTGTACTTCGCTGTTTTTTTCTAATATTTCATAGAATAATCTTTATAAGAGCAGCTGCTACAAAGCTTGAATATTCTATATCCTACTGAATGCATGACCTTAACAGCAACTTTAAGTTAATGATATCTATGTGCTATTTCTCATCGTTACAAATAAAATCAGTCTAAACCAATTAAATTTGATTGAATGCACACCATATCTTTTCGTCATTGCTTCCCCCCTTTTTCTGAAGGTAGTGTCAAATTTATATACCTAAAACTGGCTCACCCCCAGTAAAATCAATGGTTTCAGAGGCTATGAGCCTTTACTTCCCCTTTCTTTGGCTTAAGTACCCCCAATTTTACGTTGGAAAACCAGTCAAGATCGGGCTGAAAGCCCGCTAGATTCAACCTTGACGTGGTTTTCATAAGTAAAATATAATCGGCTAAGCCAACGGAAAAGGATACGATTTTTTCATACGCTACCTGACACTATCTTTCTGAATGTTCACAAAGCCAAACTTATAGATATACTCTTTTATCAAAAGCATCCCCTGTATTGGCAGCTAAACCACCTCCGTTAAAATTCAATTTTAATTACTTGTTGTTTTCTACTACGCGTTGTTAATATAGTCATATTAGACTTCACCTTTGTTTTAATTTGGCTTTATCATCTAAACTTTAGCAAATTCGAAATCTTTGTTCTATACAATCTTTCTTTATTTTTCAGATAAATACGGAAAACTGTTAAAAACATAGTAACTATACAATTTCCAACCCAGTGGAATAAATTATCATGAATAATTCAGTGCTACTATTTTCTACCTATGGATGTCTTTATCCATTAAAACACCTTACAAATCGTTGGTAGACATCATCATAAATGCTACAAGGCTCTTTTAACGGTAACTCTGATACAGAATAAACATATAGTTTATTTTGAGATATTTGAATTGCTTCTATAAATTCATTTTTTTTACAAAATTCAATTTTTTGTATAATTTTTCCTTCCAAATCAACTGTTAAAATTTTACTATTACGCCAAACACCTTGATTATCAAAACTTTTATTCCAAACTATATAAAATACATCCTTATTTACAAACAAGCTAATAAAATCATACGTTGAACTAAATATTGTATCAAACGTGATAAGAAAATCTGAACTATTACTGGATTTAAATCCACTTCCTCCTTCTGGTAATCGCTCAAACCAATAATCAATTCCATTATGATTGCCTAGCCAATTACATATAGGATATAGAAATTTTCTCTCTATTGAATAATTTTCAAAACGTGCATTATCAAATTTCACTAAAAAATATTCTGAATCAAATACATTTTCAAAACCATAAGCTCTTCGTTCTGATCCTATCTCTTTTTTGATAATAGCACGATACACTCCCTCTAACTGATCAAAAAACTCTATTTGTATACTTAACTCTTTCGAATATAATAATTCTCCCGTATAAGAATATTCTTTGATGCTACTGCTAGTAACATAATAAAAACTATTTTCTTCCATTATAAACCAGTACAAAACATCATAGGACTGTGCTATTTCTCTGCACCAAATAACAGCATCATTTTGAATCAAATATACCTTTCTACTATGTTTTGAACTTATTTTATTATCTAATAAGTTTTTCTTTAACTCTTCCCAGCTAAGTTTTTCCTGCACTTTTGAAAGTGTCGATAATAATAGGTATCCATTCTTTCCCTCCATAATTGTCCCCAATTTCAAATCGCCAAATATTCCCCAGCTACATTCCCCAAGATATTCCCCCCAAATTGGTTTAAATTCCAAATCGGTACAAAGCAATATATGATTTTCACCGGATTGCATATCAATTTCCAAATCAAAATACAACCTATTTATTGTACAATATTTTAATTGTGCTGTGAAAGCACCCTTTACTTCTACTCTTTTCTCAACGATATCTATCGATGGTAAGATGGCATATACATCAAGTTCTCTAAAACTTTTTTCTTTCGAGATAAAAATCAAATTATTTTCAGAGCAAACATTGGATATCTGCATATGTCCACAATCATCACTAAAAAACGTCTTTTCCCATCTTTTTGTAATATTTTCTAATAATACAGGACTCTCTTTTGCATTAGGAATAATTTTTCTTTCTAATTCTTCATAGACAGACCATCCTATAAGAACATCTTTTTCCTCATTAATGCACTTTCTTTTATCAAAACCCATTATCTCATCTACATCCAACATCGATTTGTTTTCTATAATCACTTTATGATTAATGATTCTAAGCAAAAAATTATTCACGATACCCTCCTAAAATAATGCTGTTGGAGAACCATCCTACTATAGATACTATGATTCACCAACAGCTTTATTATCTATACTTCATTTTTAAGAGAACATGTCTACTAAAATACCAAATTTACACCAACTTCTTTTAATAGAGACATATTTTCTTGCGCCCATTTCTTCAAAACACTTCCGGTAACTACTACCACAGGCCCATCATTGGTAGCCCCAGCACCGAATGTAACTAGATCTTCTGCTAATGTTGCAATTAACAAACCTATAGCTACAGTTGCTTTTACATTCTCTTCTCTAAGCTTCTCAGCTCGGCTAGCATAAATATGAGCAACCGAACCTGGTTGATACTGTGTAGAACAATTATCGTAGGTGAAAAAATACCCAATCATACCAGGCTGATTTATTCTGAAACGATAATTTAAATATATTTGTTTGTCGGCCCCCATCAATGGTAGTTTTACTTTTTGATTATCATCAACATTTGTTATTATAGGTCCCTTTTCATAAGTTTCATTTTTTAAATATTTATCTAAAGATTCTTTAAATTCACTATCTGAATACCAATTAGGTTTTACCTCCCATATAAACTGTCCTAAAGCTATGTCTATTTCATATTTTCCCTCATATTTTTTTTCTAATTCAGGATATTTCCCATTTCCCATTTTTTCATAAATATCTTTTGCTGCTAGAATTTGAGTTATTTCATGAAAAGAAATATACGCAGATTGTAAAAAAGTATTTTCCGCTTTTAACTCGGCATCAATTGTTTTCTTATTTAAATCGATACTTAAATTCTTTTCTACCCAATCCAAAACATCTTTTTTCCCCTGCGGTGTTGCTGTTGTTAAGTTAACCAATAAAACCAAATTAGCAACATTTTCTTGACTTAGAGTACCTTCAGAATGTAAATATGATAAAATATTTAAAACTTCTACTGATGCTTCACCCAGCGGATCCACATACAAAATAGGGTTATTCTGCACATAGGTGTATTGTACCATACTCTGCGGATTGCGTACATTACCTTTCACAGGGTCCACTGCCATAAACCGTTTGTCACCCAGTTTATTGCCCTTGGTGCTGCCGTGTTTATCTGCTGTATCATACATTCTGGCCTTGGCATAGTACATCCCCAGTACAGAATCCCGTTCATGGCCGGTATAGTTTTTCACCAAATCCAGTTCTCTGGTGCCGCATTTTAAAACTGCATTATGGGTAATATTACCCCACTCATCATAGCTGGTCCAGCTGGTCACTCTCTGGGTTACATCACTGGTTAAGAATTCACTGCTGCCCATATGGTCCATATGGTAGTACAGTGGGATTTCACCCTTCTCTGTTGTTACACTGGCAGAACCGTTTGGAATGGTATAGGCTGTTACACCCAGCTTGTCTGTACCATATACATAACGGTAGGTTAAGCCTTCGTCATACAGCTCATACTCCATCAGGTTTTCCTGTGCAGCAGAGTTATAGTCAATCACAAAGTCTTTGATCACATGACTGGTTTTATTCAGTTCCGGTTTTGTCGCTACTTCTTCTGCCGGTTTCTTACTCTTAACCTTTTTCTTATTGGTATCGGCATCGGCAATGATTTCACTGTCCATTCCATCCTGCGCCGTTACCTGTTCCAATGCTGCAGCTGTTACATCATGATACCCATAGGCATTTTTCTTAATCAGCCATTCATTGGTTACCAAAATGCCCAGTCCATTAAAGTGATAGATACTCTGTTCACCAATATCGTTGATGCCTTTTACCATCCGATTGGTTTCATCATATTCATAGCTGCCTGCTACCAGGTGTTTCTTATTTTTGTTGTAAACTTTTTCTGTAATATTGCCCCGTTTGTCATAGCTGTAATCAGTCCATGTTTTCCAACCATCATCGGTTTTGGTGGTAATCTGGTTCAGATTATTCAGCTTATAGTCCACTTTTACATTATTACTGTTCCATTCATAGGTCAGATTCCCCAGGCTATCATACTGATAGTTGCGGGTTTCATTGCCATGGTCTTCATGGGATTTTACCAAACGGTTCAGCGCATCATACTGATATGCCCAGTCTTCTTTGGCCTGTCCCTGTCCATTGCCGCGCTTATACTCACTGAGCATATTCCCGTAAGCATCATAGGTATAGGTATGCTTGATGGTTTTCAAATCTTTCTGACTTGGGTCAATATCATAAATTTTTACCACATTGCCCATGCAGTCATATTCATTTTCCGTTACCCAACCATTTGGATAGCTCTGCTTGGTGACACGGCGCATGCCATCATAATCATAACTGGTTACATTGCCGTTATTGCTTTCGGTTACCGTTTTCAGGTTCTGCACCAGGTCATAGGTATAACTTACTACGGTGTTATCCGGATATTTGATGGTACTTTCATTACCCACTTCATCATAGGTGTATTCTACCACACGATTCTTATGGTCGGTTACTTTGGTCAGCTGTCTCAACAAGTCTACTTCATAGGTTGTGGTTCCCAGCCAGTCTTCCATCTGTACCAGTTCGCCAACTTTGTTGTAGGCATAGCTCACCTGTTTCCCACCATTATAGTTGATGTTGTTCACCAAATCCAGCGGACTGTAGCCATATTGGGTTACCAGACCGTCTTTATCAATCTGTTCAATCAGGTTGCCATTACCGTCATATTTGTAGCTTACCTGATTGTTTTCCGCGTCAATGATGGTGGTCACCAAACCACGGCCATCATAGCTGTATAAGGTGATTTCATGTTCGTCTACCTTATCCTGACTGTCTACACGGTGTAGGTCTGCTTTTACCAAGTTGCCAACTTTATCATAGGTAAATTTGGCGCTGGTGCCTAAAGCATCAATGGTTTCTACCACATTTCCATTGCCGTCCAATACATACTGGGTGCGGTTGCCGTTGCGGTCAGTCACAGCAGTCATATTGCCCAGCTTGTCATATTCATAACTTTCACTGTTGCCATCAGGCCCTGTTGTTTTAGTCAGTCTGTCTAATGGGTCATACTCATAGGTGGTAGTACCATCCGGTGTGGTCATACTGGTGGTATTGCCATTGCCGTCATAGGTATAGCTGGTTTCATACCCTTCGGCATCGGTCACCTTGGTCACTTCGCCCCGCTCATTGTATTCATAGGCAGTTACGCCTCCACGGGCATCGGTCATGGTTACTACCCTATGCATTTCATCATAGGTGAAGGTGGTCGCAAACCCTTTGGCATTGGTCATGCTCACTAAAAGACCATCGGCATCATAGGTATAATTGGTTTCTGCTCCTTCTTCATCTACGGATTTCACCAGTCTGCCATCGGCATCATATACCACGCTGGCTGTGTTTCCCTCTGCATTGATTTTTGCAATGGCACGGTTTAAGGCATCATAGCGATATTCGGTGCGGTTCTGGTTCCCGTCAATTTCCGCTGTGGTGTTGCCCTGGGCATCATATTGCAAAGGTATAGCCTTCACTGTCCACATAGCTGCTCAGACGATTTAAACTGTCATACTGATAGGTGGTCACATACCCTTCCGCATCGGTTACTTTGGTAATATTGCCCACCTTATCATATTCCATTGCAGTAACACCGCCCAATGGGTCGGTTACGCTCACCAAACGGCCATTGCCGTCATAGCTGTAGCTGGTGGTATATCCTTCCTGATTGGTGGTGCTGGTTACATTGCCGCGTCCATCATAGGTGTTGGTTTCTACCCCTTCCATGGCATCGGTGGTTTTGGTGATATTACCCACTGCATCATAGTCATAGGCAGTGACATATCCTCTGGCATTGGTGGTGCTGGTCAGTTTGCCTTCGGTGTCATAGGTATAACTTACGGTAAAGTTTTCTTCATCGGTAATGCTCAAAATCTGACCATTGGCATCATAGGTATAGCTTACCACTGCCCCTGCTGCATTGGTCATGGTGGTTACTCTGCCCAGTTCATCATAGGTATAGCTGGTGGTATGGCCATTGGGATCACTGCTGCTCACCATCTGCCCGATACCATTGTATCCATAGCTGGTGGCATTGCCCAATGGGGTGGTTTCCTTCACCAATTGACCATTGGCATCATATTCATAAGTGGTACGATTGCCCAAAGCATCGATTTCTTCTACCAGCTGATTGTTGGCATCATAGGTATAACGGGTGGTATTGCCGTTTTTATCTGTGGCTGCTACCACATTGTTGTTGCCATCATACTGATATTGCAAGACACCATTCTGGGCATCGGTGATGGCGGTAACATTACCGGCAGCATCATAGCTGTAGCCGGTTGCATTACCATTGGCGTCGGTTTCTTTCTCTACCTGCTCCATCTCATCATAACCGGTTCTGGTTACGCCGCCTAATGGGTCGGTCACTGCGGTCAGGTTGCCTTCATTGTCATAGCGATACCCCCAGGTATAGCCATCTTCATCGGTATAGGATGTCATACGGCCATAACTGTCATAACTGTAACTGCTGCTATAACCTGCTGCATTGGTCTGTCCAACCTGATTGCCTGCTTCATCATAGCTGTAGCTGGTGGTATGATTCATTGGACTGGTTTCTGCTGTCAGATTATTCTGTGTATCATACTGATAACCGGTGATGTTGCCCATCCAGTCGCTTTCACTGGTGTTAAAGCCATTGCCGTCTACGGTATAGTCTTTTTCATTGCCCAATGCATCGGTTACTTTTAACAGCTTACCGGCAATACTATATTCATAGTTGGTCACGTTACCCAATGCATCAGTCATACTGACCATTCTGCCCTGACTGTCATAGGTATAACTGGTGGTATAACCCAACGGGTCGGTTTCAGTCAGTAAGTTTCCTGCCTGATCATAGGTATAACTTGTAGTATTTCCTAAGGCATCAGTTGCAGAAACACACAACCCCATGTTATTATATTCGTAATGGGTGGTATTCCCATTGCCGTCTGTAGCGGCTGTAATATTGCCGCTGTTGTCTCTTTCATATCTGGTGGTGTGGCCATTGCGGTCTGCCATTGCAACTGGCAGATTGTTGCCGTCGTACTCGTAATACTCGGCAGCACCGTTTGGATAGGTAATGCTGGTAACATTGCCTTTTTCATCGTGTCCATACTGCCAGGTATGTCCCAGACGGTTGGTGTAGCTTACCCGTTCATTTTTTTCGTTGTATTCAAAATATTCGGTGCCATCGTTGGTAGTATCGGAGATGATACGATACAAAGCGTCATACGCAATACTCTGATAATATCCATTTTCCCCGGTACAGGTATTGACTCTGGCATCTCCATCATAGGTAAAGTTGAAAACGCCTTCCCCTTCTACATACTGCTCAATGACACGGTCATATTCATCATACTGATTGCTTAAATATACTTCCCCGTTAAAGTTCTGAATGGTCAGCAACCGATGATATGCATCATAGGTATACTGTAAGTCATCGCTGTCCGGATTGACTGCACTGACTAAATCATCACCATCATAGCTAAAGGTTACGCTGCGGCCTGTGCTGTCTGTTACACTGCTTACATAATCCCCTGCATAGGCAAAGTTTAAGGTGCCTGTTTCTGTACTTACGCTGCTCAGTTTCCCGCCGGCATAACTAAAGTTGGTTGTTTTGCCGTCTAATTTGATAATGCTTACGATGTTGCCTTCACTATCAAAGTCATAGACGGTACCATCTTTATGGGTTAGGACATAACCGCTGCCGCCTTCTTCAAAGGTAAAGGCAGAACCCGGTTTGGATTTATACAATCCGTCATAGCCCAGTTCAAAGTACATCTTCTGATTATCCGGGAACACCACTTCTGCATACAGTGGTTCCATATTCACCTGATAGGTATAGCTCCAGCCATACCCTAACCGATAAGTATCTTCCACGGCTCTGGAGTTATAATATCTGGTATATGGTAAATCTTCATCCCCGTACATGGAGATATCTGTATAGTCCCAAGTTAATGCACCGGTCAGTAAATCTACCGGATCACCGGTTTTCACCTGGAACAATTCTTCAAACTCACCTTTAGCAGCAAGAATTTTATCTAAAGGAACATTGGAGGTGCGGAATGCCAAATAACTCCGATACTGATTCATACTCGGCAAACTTGGTTCCAGCACAATAATGTAGTTTTCATTGATAGCTAACTTCTGAGGATTTTCACCGTTTTCATCTACAACAGTACCATCCCAGGCAATCTGATTGTGCAGAAAGTTTACCGGTGTCATTGTAACTTCCGATTGTTCTGCCAAAGCTACCATCTGCAGAACCTGCTCGGTTGTCATGTCTTCTGTCAGCTCAAATTTCAAACTGCTGTCTGAAGTGATCGATAATGCACTTGCCGTGGTATCTTCCGACTCAAATAAACTAAATAAAGAACGGCCACCTTCAAAGCTTTCTCCGGTATAACCCAATACTCGTTTATTTTTATAATAATCTTTTTTGGCCTCTTCATTACCTGCTTTAATGCTGTCTAATAGTTGTAAGAAATCATCTTCTGTCATATTTTTTCGTTCTTCTTCATCGATATTTGGTCCTAAGATTTCATATCCCTGAATATAACCTAAAAATTCTCCGCAAAATTCTGATTCATAATCTCCGCCCAACTGGACATTCTTCTTCAGAATCATCTTCCCTGTTTTTTCATCTAATTCTGCGCAGTAGTCATCGTTTGCTTTATATACCTTCAAATCTACCGGCTGGGTAATTTGGATTGCAAAAGACAAGATTCCTGAATCATTTAAACTAATATCATCATAATACCAGTTTAACATGTCCTTCATCATACAGGTAGAAGCATTATAATATGCCCTGCCTGAGTTAATTTTCATATATTTAAATCCATCAATACTTGGGCCATCTCCGGCTGCCATAGGCACTGCATCACTGACTGCCGGTTCTGCATTCAGTTCTTCTGCAAATGCACTGACAGGCATCATGGTTAAAAGAAACATAATCAGCACAAACAAGGCGATATGTTTCTTGTTTTTACTAAAAAGGTTCATCTGCTTTTCCCCCTCTATTGCTGTAAAGTTTACTGCATTGTAATCTGTGTTCATTGCGTATTACTGGTAAACCTCTGCCCTCCTTTATTGGGATATGCAAAAAAGCCATAGTGGTAACAATAACTGTATCTCAGTATTGCCCACTATGGCTTTTTCAAAGAACTGTTTCTATCATTTTTTGCTATTTATATATGGGTTAATTTTTCCACTGATTATAAATTCAGTATACTCAGATTTTTACACAAATGACTATCCTTTGTAATAATCGCACTTTATATTGTAATTTTCGTCAACAAAACGATATTATTACACCAATCCGTCATGTTAGATTTACCATATTACAACGATGCAACTATTTATTGCATTTTCACGGCCCAATATTCCATTATTCTATTTTTTACTTCTTTTTCTTTCCGTATACTCATTCGAACGTATTTGTTTATATTTTTCTCCCCTTGTAAATGGATATTATGTTCCACTAAATCTACACAGTAGTCCAAATTAACGATAAAACTCCTATGCACACGAAGCATATTTGATAAATGCCATGACATGAAGATTTGCTCCAGGCTATCCAACTTATTATAAAATTCAAATTTTTGCCCATTTTTATCTACAGCTTTAATTTTTCTTTTATCCGATTCAAAATACACAATATCTTTCAAAGGTAACTTATATTCCAGTCTATCAACCGTTACCAAGAGAAATTGTTGCTTTTTCTCATACAAAGCTACACATCTTTTAAATGTTTCTTCAAAATCTTTTTCGTTTATTGGTTTAAATAAATATTGACTTACCTGTAAATTGAATGCTTTAGCTACATAATTATGATTACTAGAAATCAAAACAAAAATACAATCATAATCTTGTAACAGTTCTACAATTTTAATGCCATTCATTTTTTCTAGCATAATATCCAAAAAAATTAAATCATATTGTTTATTTTCCTTGATTGCGCCTATCAATTTTTCTCCTGAAAAAAAGGTTTCAATTGACATAAATAGATCATAATCAGGTTGTTTTTTTATTAACTCGACTACTTGTTCCACAAAAATTTCCTCATCGTCACAAATAGCTATATTCATCCTTATTCACCTCTAAGTATAAATTTGTTATTTATGTTAACATAAATATTCATAAACCTGAATAATTCATGATAATTCATTTCCCTGTGGTTAACACCACATAATTACTGAGTTTTTTAAATGTTTCTACTTTCACTTAACAGGTGAAGAAAAATCGCATAGAAAAAGGACTTCAAATTTGTTAAAATTCAGGTGT
>USPE01000034.1 GCA_900556545.1 uncultured Peptococcaceae bacterium
TTATTAGCAACACATCAGACATTACCATCAATCGCAGCCGCATTCATTATCTGAATATTGCCAATCAGGCGGGCAACACCAATCTTCTGGATAATCAGCTGCGCTACTGGAATTATGACAGCCAAGCCGGTGATTTAACAGCCTTAACCAGCCAGATAAAAGGCATTTGGGAGCTAAACAGTGAGCGGGGCGATATGTATATCGGCACTAAAAAATGGCACCCAAACCTATGGCTGAAACTGCACAGCGATACAGGGACAGTGACTGCCTCCAGCAAAAAGAAGCCGTGGAAAAAAACAATTCCTGCCGCACTTACCGAGCATGACCTGCAGCTGATAGAAGGCCGCGGTGAAAATATGCTGCTGGTTTACAGCGAAGAAGGAAACATCACTTTGGATACGGTGAAATTTGCCGAGTAGCAGAAAGCAGGCGGGCATATGACAGAGGGAATAAAGCGCAATATTCAAGCTGTGGAGTTTTGCGTGCTGGGGTTAAAAGTATATGAGTGGACGCGTTAATAGATGAAAAAGCAAACAGGACTGTTCCGATGAAGGAGCAGCCCTGTTTTTTGTTGCGGTCTATATTTTGGCAGATGCCGTTCAGCTATTCCTAAATTTACAAAATCGCAAAGATGCTACTTACACAGTCATCTTGCCAAAACCGTAGCCTTCTGCCCGGGCAGCGTCAATAAAATCGCCCATAATCTGCGCATTGGTGGACGATACTGCGTGCAGCAGATAGATAGCGCCGGGATGCAGTTTATCTGTCACAGTCTGCAACGCTTTTTGCGGCTGCGGCTGGTCGTCAGTCACCCAGTCCCGATAAGCAAAGCTCCAGAACACACTGCGATAGCCCAGCTGCTGCACCAGCGCCAGCGACTGCTGGCTGAAAATACCGGCAGGATAGCGGAACAGATACATATCATAATCAAAAGTTTCTTTTACATAGCGGTGCAGCGCCATTATCTCCTCGGCCTGCACATCCAGCGTCTGCGACGGCAATCCCTTGGACGGATGGGTAACGCTGTGATTGCCCACCACATGCCCCTCGTCGATCATGCGGCGAATCAGGTCGGGATTCTCCTGCACATAATCCATGGTAACAAAAAACACAGCAGGGCATTGTTTTTCTTTCAGAACATCTAATATTTCAGCGGTATAGCCGTTTTCGTAGCCTTCATCAATGGTCAGATAAATCAGTGGCGATTCTTCAGCAATAAATTGGGCGTTATACTGGCCATAGGTTTCCTGCGCATTGACTGCGCCCAAAGGACGGTTCTGTTCGTCCAGACGCACGCCCTGCCCCCAGCCGCGGCTGGTATTGTCCAGTGATGTCAGCGAGGCTGTATCATAAACACCGGTAACAGGTGACGAACCTTCTTGGTTCAATACGTATTGATACACCGACTGCATTGCATTCTGATAGACAAACGAGTCTACAGGCAGCAGCGCAGGCTGAACGCTCAAGGTGAAAGCAAGTAAAACGCTGGTGACGGCAAATGGATACATAAAATCACTCCTCGGATCATATTTTTCAGATATTTTTTCTAGAACCGCTGCGCCATAAAGCATAACGGGCGCAGGATTATAGCAAATTGATAGATGCAGCTGCCAAAACAATGCTGCAAAGCTTTCTGTGAACAGCATACTATTTTTATTATTATTTTGCAATAAACGAATGAAAATTGGCAGTGTAAATCTACTGCAGGAAAAAGATAGCGCAATCCAAACACGATGTGTTTACTCCACTGATAATATATCCCCCTATATGAAAAAATGTATGTGAAAATTGCGCCTCATAATAGAAATGCTACTGGTCTTTACTGATAGACGGGTGTATAATCAAACTTGTTGACTGTAATAATTTTTACATGGGCGAATATAAAAGTAAAGGGAGAGAACATTGTTGGAGAAAGTAAAATCGTTCATTCAGAATGAGATTCTGTCTACGTTGAAAGGAGATATCATCGGCGGGATCTCTGTTGCCTTTGTGGCGCTGCCGCTGGCATTGAGTTTTGGTGTGCTGTCCGGCGCAGGTGCTGCTGCCGGGGTATATGGTGCAATCTGCACCGGTATTTTGGCTTCCATGTTTGGCGGCACAAAAGCACAGATCTCCGGGCCAACGGGAGCCATGACCGTTGTGTTGGTAAGTATGGCCGAGAAGTATGGTCTGGAAGGTTTGGTTGCCTCCATGATTGTGGCCGGTATTTTTGAAATCATTATGGGTTTGTTAAAACTGGGCAAATATATCCGGCTGATTCCCAAACCGGTTATGGTTGGGTTTACCAATGGTATCGGCATGCTGATTTTTATCAATCAGTTTAAATATTTTGAAATGAGTCCGCTGCTGTGCAGCATCGCCATTGTTATGATGCTGATACTGCCGCTGATTAACAAAAAAATACCTTATGCTATCATCACCGTCATTGTTGGTACTGTGATTTCGGCACTGTGGATACCAATGCCGCAGGAATATGTAGTAGGTCAGATTCCTCTGGTGCTGCCTACCTTGCAGATTCCTAATTTTCTGTCCATGAATATGGTGGATATTTGTCAGGCCGGTTTGACCCTGGCCTTGTTGGGTGCTATTGAATCGCTGCTGTCCGCTTTGGTAGTAGATGATATGACCGGCACCAAACATGACAGTGACAGAGAAATCCTGGGCCAGGGGATTGCCAACACTGTGGCAGCCTGCTTTGGTTTCCTGATCGGGACAGGGGCCATTGCCCGTTCTGTGGTAAACGTCAATGCCGGCGGTAGAGGACGCATGTCCGGTATTATTCATGCGCTGGTGCTGATTTTGCTCATCGCTGTCTTTGGCGATTTGGCTGCCGAGATTCCGCTGGCAGTGCTGGGCGGTGTGCTGATGGGTACTGCGCTGCGTATGATTGAATACAAAGAAAGCTATCGACTGGCGCGGGCTTCTAAAGAAGCCTTTGTAGTAATCGCCATTACCACTGTTTTGACAGTGACTGTAGATTTAACCTTTGCCGTTGCCATCGGTACAATGATATCTGCGCTGGCTATGCTGTTCAGCGTTGCCAACGGATACCTGGAAGAATATCCGATTCCTTGCAGCCGCTTGCAAAAACGGATTAAATCCTTCAGCATTCAGGGGCAGATGTTCTTTTTGGTTTCGGAAAGTATCATCAGCTCTTTAGAAGTAAAATGTAAAGGCGCTGATATTGTAGTGATCAACCTGAGCCATGCGCAGGTGGTAGATATTACCGGGGTTATTACGCTGGGCAAAATTAAAGATTCTCTGGCGCAGCAGGGCGTGCGCACCATCTTTACCGGTTTGCCGGAACCTGCCTATAAAAAGATGCTGGCTCTGGGTATTCTGGACGGCAGCGAAGAAGCCATCAACCGCGGCGATAAGCTGGAAGCAGTAGAATATGCCCAGGCTTTGGCCCATGGTGACGAACTTTGCGCTTGTCAGATTATCCATGAACATATTGAAATGGAAAATGCCCATAGAATTGCAGAAATTACAGAGGAGGGGTTTTTAAAAGATGAAGGTGTTACTAACTAACGGCAGTCCTCATGCCAAAGGCTGCACTTATACTGCGCTGTGTGAAGTTGCAGAAGCGCTGAACAAAGAAGGTATCGAAACCCAAATTTTTCAGGTAGGTACCAAACCAATCTCCGGTTGTTTAGGCTGCGGCGCCTGTATGAAAACAGGCCGCTGTGTGATTTCTGATACCGTGAATGAATTTTTGGATCTGGCCGAGCAGGCCGATGGTTTTGTATTTGGCTCACCGGTGCATTTTGCATCAGCCTCCGGTATGCTGACTTCCTTTATGGACAGAGCATTTTACGGCAGAGGCAATCTGTTTGCCTATAAACCGGCTGCTTGCATTTTAAGCTGTCGTCTCGGCCGCAGCTTCTTTGTTGCCATTTTTTTTGCCTATAACCCGGCGCCTGCCATTATGAGCTGCCGTCGCGGCGGTGCTACCGCAGCATTTGAACAGATTAACAAATATTTTACCATCAGCAATATGCCTATTGTTGGTTCTCAATACTGGAACATGGTGCACGGCAACACACCGGACGAAGTAAAACAGGATCTGGAAGGCTTGCAGACCATGCGCACACTGGGCTTGAATATGGCCTGGCTGCTGAAATCCATTCAGGCAGGCAAAGAGGCAGGCTTGCAGCTGCCGCAAAGAGAACCTGCGGTAAAAACCAACTTTATTCGGTAAAAAAGAGTTGCCTGTCATGCAGCGCAGATAAATATTGCGCTTTGCCGGATGAAACAATATATAAACATGAAAGATATGTCTTAGGTGTAAACCGCGGCTATGTTAAAACAAAATAGGATGAAAAAAGCTCGCTGGCTTTGCAATCTTGCAAAGGCCAACGAGCTTTTTTGTGTGAACATTTTGATAATCGCCAAAAGAATCCACCGATTTTTATTGCGCGTATATAACTTTGATTGAATTTTATTGAACAGCCGGCACCGGAACACCAAAGGAGGCCGCCATGGCAAAGGCCATTACCAATGTCACAAACAGCATACTCAATAAAATTTTAATGCCGTCGCCGCCGTTTTCTTTATAATATTTTTTCTTTTTTTCGCCATCCAGGTTTAAGCAGTGCGCAATAGAATTTTCGACATACCGCATATAAAGATAATTGCCGAAAAATCCAAAAAATAATGCGCTGATGGTGGTAATCACCGTTGTGGGCCAAGCGAGTCCATAGGCAAAATTGAGATACATAGCGCCAACATTTAGAATTAACGCCATAGCTCCCCAGCCCAGCATCTTGCGATAAAAGCACCAGTAAACACTGAACAAAAGCCCCCAGATATTAAAACTGATTTTGGTGTTTTTGTGTTTCATTTTTTCAAATTTGTCTGTGTAGTAGGCAACTTTCTTGGGCTCCTGAATAAAATCTTTATATTCCCGGCGCAGCTCCTTTTCTTTCAACATGGTCAAATCCATAAGGCCAACTCCTGTCTTAAAGTAATTTATTATATACTATATCCTTTCCCGGCAAGATTGACAAGGGGCAGAACCAATATCGACGGCGCGTTTGCTTTCTATTTTACACGGCCTGTTGGTTATAACAGATTAGAAAAAGAAAAGCAGGGACATGGCAGTTATTCTCTGTTATAATAAAAAGTGAAAAAGGCAGCGGCCAACAGCAAAGCCGTTGTTGTTGGCTGCAAACACATAGATATAATGGTCATGGTATCATAAAACAAAAACTAGGAGGAATGGATATGCATCAAACAATTGCAGCGTGGTTTGCTGATTATGGGGAACAGGTGCGGCAGTTTGCCCATCGTTTGTGGCAGCAGCCGGAAACCGCCTGGCAGGAACAATATGCCTGTCAGCAGACAGCCGAATTTTGGCGGCAGCAGGGATTTACCGTAGAAACCTTTGCCATCGGCGACAATCCGGCTGCCGACAATACAGTGAGGGCGGTATATGGCAGCGGACATCCCATTATCGGAATTTTGGGCGAATATGATGCGCTGGACGGTCTGGGGCAGGAAGCAGTGCCTTATCAAAAGCCCATTGCCGGGCCGGGACATGGCTGCGGCCACAATTTAATGGCAGCCTTTGGCATTGCTGCTGCCGCTTCGTTAAAAGCGGCCATGGAAGCGGAACAACTGTCGGGCACATTGGTTTATATGGCTACACCGGCAGAGGAAACCCTGCATGGCAAGGTGCTGCTGGCAAGCATGGGATATTTTGATGATTGGGATTTGGCCTTTGCCTGGCATCCCGTTGGCTGTCCTGCCAGCTTTGATCCGGTGGTGTTTAACGCTACCACCAATATTGTATTTGAATTTTTCGGCAGAAGCGCCCACGCCGGCACTCCCTGGGAAGGCCGCAGCGCTTTGGATGCTGCCGAGCTGATGACCACCGGCATTCAGTATCTGCGGGAGCACATGACTCCTGATTGCCGCGTGCATTATACCTTCTTAGATGGCGGCGTTGCGCCCAACATTGTGCCCGATCATGCATCGGTGTATTGCTTTATCCGCTCTTTAGACGCCAACAACGACGAGCTGGTGCAGCGGGTACTGCGCATTGCCCAGGGCGCTGCCCTGATGACCGACACTACCACCAGCCATACTGTAAAAACTCATTGCCGTGGAAGCTTGCCCAATCGTACCTTGATGGAACACAGCTATCAGGCTGCGCAAAAAGTTCCGGCTATTGTTTACAGTGAAGAAGAAGTGCAGTTTGCCCGCAGTCTTTATGAAAATTGTACCGGAAAGACAGCGCCGGATGAGCAGGAAAAACTGCTGCCTGTGCAGCTGCATGCACCGCTGCCAGAAGAAATTGTGATGGGCGGATCCAGCGATGTGGGCGATGTGAGCTATATCGCACCAACCTTGCAAATGATTGGACCGGGCTGCGTGGCCGGCGGATTGCCTACCCATCATTGGACAGTTACAGCCGCAGCAGGCACCGGCATTGGCGAAAAAGCCGCGCTCTATGGTGCACAGGTCATTGCCCAGAGCGCATTAGAAGCTTTCCAGAATCCTGACATTGTTGCCCGGTGTCAGGAGGAATTTGCTCAAACCATCAAAACAGTCGGCGCATACCAGAAATTTCAGGGATAAATGAAAAATGAAAGCAGTAACAGACATTACTCAAAAAACAGGAGAGGTTGCGTTTTTTTTAGAAGTTGTTTATACTGAAGAAAAGTAGGAAAGAATCTATAAAAGAGTTAGGAGTGTGTTGTGATGGAAAAATCGATGCAGCAAATGATAGAAAACTATATATCTGCATTGCAGAAAATTTACGGCTCACATTTAAAACAAATTATTCTTTATGGTTCTTATGCCAGAGGAGATTATACGGAGCAGTCAGATGTTGACCTCATGATATTAGTAGATCTTCCAGAAACGCAATTGGAAGTTGGCGCAGATGCATTGTCTGAATTAGGATTTTATTATAATGTTGCGTATGATATTTGGGTAATGCCAATTGTTAAAAATATTAATCATTTTCGTTATTGGAATCAGGCCTATCCTTTTTATGCCAACGTAATGAAAGAAGGTGTTGTATTGTATGATGCCGCTTAATGAGACTGATTGTGGCAGTTGTTTGGATTTAGCACTGCATCGGTTTCGTGTTTCGCAGGAAGATTTGAAAACAGCGTGGTTGTTACTAGATGCGGAGCAATATCGAGCCGCCAATAATCGTGCCTATTATGCAATCTATCATGCGATAGATACCGTTTTGGCCATGGAAGGGAAGGCTTTTAAACGGCATAAAGATACATTAGGGTATTTTAATAAAAATTATGTAGCAACCAATATTTTTCCGCGAGAATTAGGTAGAAAAATTATAAAGGCAGAAGAAATTCGACATGCAAGTGATTACGATACTTTTTATATTGCGTCAAAAGAGGTGACGCTGCAACAAATTGAAACGGCAGAACAACTAGTAACATTAGTAGCAGATTATTATGAAGCACACAAAGAGAATAGCGAATAAACATGCAAGAGCATATCAGATTTCAAAGAACCTGATATGCTCTGTTTAGATTTTGAGGATATCTTTATTGTCAGTACATGTTAAATGTTTTTAGGCAGAAAAGATGATTCTCTGCCTTTTTTCGCAACGATTGATAAGCAAATTTCTTACATACAACGCAGACCAATCTTAGCAGAAATATTTTTTCTGATTATAATATTCTTTCACCGTTTCCAGTGCTTCGCCAAAGCGCTGATAGTGTACAATCTCTCTGGCGCGCAAGAACCGCAACGGCGCCAGCACATCTTCGTTGCCGCAGGATAAATCCATCAAGTACTCGTAGGTCTGTTTGGCACGCTGTTCAGCGGCGATGTTGGATGTCAGGTCGGTGATAGGATCGCCCATACCGCTGATATAGTCGGATGTCCAGTTGTAGCCGTTAGGATCACTATAGAACAAGCCTTTACCGTGCAGTGTATAGTAGCCGTCCAAACCTGCTTCCTTTAGTTCACACAAAGATGCATTTTCCATAATCTGATATACCATGGTGCCAATCATTTCTAAATGGCCTATTTCTTCTGTGCCAATATCCGTCAATAATGCTTTGGTTTGACCGGTGGGCATAGTGAATCGTTGATCCAGATATTGCAGGCAGGCAGACAATTCGCCTGCAGGACCGCCATATTGAGCAATTAATGCTTTTGCCAGCCGCAGGTCTTTGCAGCGAATATCAACAGGGAATTGTAATTTTTTTTCATAAATCCACATTAGACAGAACCTCCTCTTTCCCATGGCCATGGATCATTGATCCAGCTCCATGGATAAGAAGCTGGGCAGTGGCCGAAATTGTTCATTGGACCATACTGTAATTCATAGGCTGCCTTGGCATCCCAATATTGCTGGAACAACTGGTTGTAGTCGGCAACGGCCTGATTGTCCGGATGGGTATCCAAAAATAAATTCAGATCCACCAGAGAAAAGCTAAGCTGCTGCAGTTCCAGGAGCATGGCCTGCTTGCTGTTTTCATTAGAAGCCGGGCAGGCATTCATTTTTTTCATGCGAGACACTCCTTTATTAAAAGTTTTATGAACGTTTTTTTTGTGCATACTGCATCTGCTGCATTTGCTGCATCTGCATATTTTGTGCGCCTGGTGCCGACTGCTGCATATTGATTGGAATATAAGGCTGATTCAATCCGCTGAATACGGTGCCGTACATCAGTGCCTCAGCTGGCGCATAAGGTGTGGTGTATTCCTGCCAAGGAACAGAGATCATCCCCAACTGCTGTTTTGGCTGCTGTACCATCATGTAAAAACCTCCTTTCCCATAACCTGTTATATACTATGAAAGGGACACGCCGTTGGTGAGATACTGCCCATAGTTTTTACAAGATATGGACTTGTAAAAATTCCTTTTCATGCATATAATATAAATTGCTGCCGTAGGACAACGGCTTTTTGCTGTATGCACCTATGAAGCGATGACAGAAAAATCAGAACAAACAGATGGAGGGGTTATTTTGCAAAGGACAGGTATGATTGCCAAGTTGGCTTTACTATTGGCGACAATTATATGGGGAAGTTCTTTTATTGTGATGAAGGACGCATTGGATAATTTGGGCACCTTTTATTTGCTGGGCGTGCGGTTTATGGGTGCTTGCATATTATTGGCAGTGATTTTTTGGTACAAATTCAAATCATTTAACTTTTATTATATAAAAGCGGGATTTGTCATGGGCACAGCGCTGCTTGCTGCCTATGCGGTGCAAACCTTTGGGCTGGCCGAAACTACACCGGGCAAAAATGCTTTCTTAACTGCCGGATATTGTGTCATGGTGCCGTTTTTGTATTGGCTGATTGCCGGTAAAAAACCGGACCGCTACAATATTTCTGCTGCCATTCTTTGTGTGGCAGGTATTGGCCTGGTATCGCTGGACAGTAATCTAACCATGGGCAGGGGTGATTTGCTCACCATCATCTGCGGTGTATTTTATGCGCTGCACATTATTGTGTCCGCCCGTTACACACAAGACTCCGATGTGATTTTGCTGACCATCAGTCAGTTTTTCTTTGCCGGTGTGTGGAGCTGGGGGCTTAGCTTTGCCTTTGAAACCATGCCAGCTGCCGCAAGCATTCCGGTGGATACCTGGCTCAGTTTGGCTTATCTGTGCGTATTTGCCACTGCCGGCGCCCTGGGTCTGCAAATGTATGGACTAAAATATACAGCGCCATCTGCCGGTGCGCTGATTCTCAGCCTGGAAGCCGTATTCGGCGTGCTGTTTAGTGTACTGTTGGGAGCAGAGGCCGTTACTTTACGTTTGCTGCTGGGTTTTGCCGTTATTTTTGTTGCCATTGTGGTGTCCGAAACAAAACTGGAATTTTTGCACAAATCAAAAAAGCAGGTTTGTGATGAAACCAACACAGGAGAATGCTGCTCTGGGGAATGTTAGAATAGAAAATGAAAATGGAGGTGTCAGCTATGGCTGATACCTCCATTTTTTATACAAGCAAACTATTTTGTATACACATACTTCCCTTTTCCACTACCAATGCTTCTCTGCACAGCATCACTTTATTTTTCAGCAGCCCATTGGAATTGTTCTTTCCCTGCGCCCACTTCAAAATGATATTTGGCAATACCCAAGTCGATGGTGCTGTAAAATCCCAATCCCGGCTTGGCTGATACCACAGTGCCGTTGAGGGAAAATTTAAACTTTTGCTGATTCATAGCAGTGGGAGCCAGCAAGGCTGCTTCAATTCCCCGAACAAACCAGTCCGGCGGTGCTGCAGCGGTATCCATGACCCGTTCCTTTGGCTTGGATTTGTGCGGTGTTCCCTGGGTTGTGCCATATCCCAGGGCGATGACAAGGTGAAGCTTTTCGCCGATTTTCACTTGAAACGCCGTTTTTATTTTGCTGTAAGTCATAGCCACCCAACAGGTGTTTAAGCCCAGCGTTTGTGCATAAAGCGCAATTCGCTCTCCATAGTAGCCGCATGCCTCTTCCGCATCCTTTCCCTTTTTGCCGATGATAGCCAGATAATTTTTAACACCGGAAAACTTACCGTAATGGGCCATCAATCCGTCAAAGGCGTTGGGTTCATTAACAACCAGCTGCATATGCAGACCGCTTTCCCCATTGCAAATGTCAATCTCCTGCTTTAGTTTGTTTACGATTTCTGCCGACAGGGGCTTATCCTGATAACTGCGCACAGAATGGCGCGCCTTGATTGCTTCTAACAGTTCCATTTCACAATTCCTCCATGTATGATAGAAATGCTTTCAGTCCGCATAAAATTATATTCATAGATCCTGCGTAAAGCAGATAATCCATTCAGGCAGCACCTGTGCAATGGGGAAGGGCCGTCGTTAAAACTGTTCCGCCCACGCTTTCAGTTCTGCCGCTGCGGTATTGCCGCCAAAGCGTTTGCCTTCTGCAAGATCAGCGCCTTGGCAGGAATTTTTCAGTTCGGCATTGGTGTTTCCCATACCGCTGCTGCCCGATGTGGCAAAGGGAATCACTTTTTTCCCGGTTAAGTCGTACTGTTCCAGAAAGGTATTGATAATGGTGGGAGCCACATACCACCAGATGGGAAAGCCCACAAATATCCGGTCGTATTGCTCCATGTGTTCTACCTTGCCGGTGATGGCAGGACGAAATGCCTTGTCATTCATTTCCACGCTGCTGCGGCTGCTCTTATTGGTCCAATCTAAATCAGCGTTGGTGTAAGGCACTTCCGGCTGAATCTCAAATAAATCGGCACTGACGGCATCTGCCAGAGTATGGGCCAGTTTGGCGGTCACGCCGCTGGCGCTGAAATATGCAACTAATGTTTTGCTCATAATTGGTTCCTCCCTTGGATATGCATCAATACTTACAGATAAACAACGGTTTCTTCTAATTCTTTGCGCTGACTGTGGGTGGCCAGGGGCTGAACACCTTCTGCTCCATAGCCCAAATCAAGCACCATCAAAACTTCTTCATTTTCCGGCAGACCTAACTCCCGGGCCAGATTTTCCGGATCAAAGAAGTTGATCCAACAGCTGTCTACGCCTTCATTGGCAGCTGCCAAAATCATATGTGTTGCTACAATGGTGGCGTCTTCCACACCCGAATCCCGTTTTCCGCCCGGATAGGTAAACACATGATTGCGGTCAAATGCCACTACCACGCAGGTAGATGCGCCATAGCGGCAGGGAGTAGCCTTGTCCAGTTTAGCCAGTCCTTCTTCCGACTGGATTACATAAATGCGTTGCTCCTGCAG
>USPE01000035.1 GCA_900556545.1 uncultured Peptococcaceae bacterium
TATTAAAAGTTGGTACCAATGCAGCATTCCGTCCATTTGAATATATGGATGAAGACGGAAAAACTCCAATCGGTTTTGATATTGATTTAATCAATGCCATCGCTGCTGATCAGGGTATGACTGTAGAAATTCACAACCAGGAATTTGACGGTTTGACCATGGCTTTGAGCAATGGACAGATTGACGCAGTTATTGCCGGTATGTCTGTAACTCCGGAAAGAATGGAACAGGTTGATTTTACTGATACTTACTATGATGCCGGTTTGAATATTGCTGTTGCCATCGACAATGAAGATATTAAGAGTGAAGAAGATCTGGCTGGTAAAGTTGTTGCATCTCAGCAGGGTACCACTGGCGCAGACAAATGTATGGAACTGCAAGAAGCCGGCGTTGTTGCTGATGTAAAAATTCTGTCTGACATCAATATCTGCATGATGGAACTGGCAAATGGTTCTGTTGATGCTGTTGTTATGGATATTCCTGTTAACAATAAATATGTAGAACTGCATCCGGAAGAAACCAAAATTGCTGCTCAATTTGTAGTACCGGAAGGTGAAGAAGAACAATTCGCCATCGCTGTTGCCAAAGGCAATACCGAACTGTTGGATAAACTGAACACAGGTTTAGCCAATGTAAAAGAAAACGGTACTTTTGACGAACTGTTTGCTAAATATTTTGGTACTGGTGAATAAAAATTTATAGTTTTGTAATTTGAACAGGTTGCTGTGAAAGTCATTCTGTTTTCCTGAATCCTTTTGGGAGAATAGAATGACTTTTTTATTTTTATGCAAGGAAATTGTTGCCAGAACCTGGGGGATGCGGTATAATAATAAAAGATTTTGCATGAAAAAAGGGGTGCGTAAGGGGAATGAACGATTTTTGGTTACACTTTTGGACGTTAATGCCAAATCTTTGGCTTGGTGCAACCGTTACAATTAAAATTACAGCCATTGCTGTTTGTATGGGTATGATTATTGGGATGTTCATGGCACTGTCCAAGTTAAGCAAGGTATGGGTGCTGCGGATTATCTCCAATGTCTATATTGAATGTCTGCGTGGTACGCCGTTGTATGTACAGATTCTGTTATTTCACTATGGGATTCCGCAGGTCATTCGTTCCTTTACTGGACAGCAGTTTTATTTTGATGTAATGACAACAGCCATTGTCGTCTGTAGTTTAAACAGCGGTGCGTATATTGCTGAAATTTTCCGTTCCGGGATTCAGTCCATTGATAAAGGACAGATGGAAGCAGCTCGTTCCTTGGGTATGCCGCATAGTAAAGCCATGCAGTATATCATTCTGCCGCAGGCAGTAAAACGGGTAATTCCGCCATTATGTAATGAATTTATTGTTTTGTTGAAAGATACCTCTCTGCTGGCAGTAATCGGGGTAACAGAAATTATGAAAACAGGTCAGTTATACACATCTGTTCACATGGTTCCCTTCCCGACTTATATCGGTGTAGCCTGTGTCTACCTGATTTTGACCTTCACCATTTCCCGTGTAGTCAATTATGTAGAAAAAAGATGGCATATGAGCGGCAGTAATTAAGGGGGACAATCATGATAGAAGTAAAAGATCTGCATAAAAGTTATGGCAAATTGAATGTATTGCAGGGTATCACAGAAACCATTCAGGATCAGGAAGTTGTTTGTGTGATTGGTCCTTCCGGTTCGGGCAAAAGTACCTTTTTGCGTTGTCTGAATTTGCTGGAAACGCCAACTTCCGGTGTTATCACCATCAATGGTGTGGAAATTACCGATCCTAAAAATGATGTGAATAAAATTCGTGAAAATCTAGGCATGGTGTTTCAGCGGTTTAATTTGTTTCCGCATATGAATGTGCTGGACAATATTACATTGGCGCCGATCAAGGTGAAAGGCATGAACAAGGCCGAAGCCGAAAAGGCAGCCATGGAATTACTCAAAAAAGTTGGTTTGATAGATAAGGCCAATGCCTATCCGGATAATCTGTCCGGCGGGCAGCAGCAGCGTGTAGCCATTGCGCGGGCCTTGGCCATGCAGCCGGCTATTATGCTGTTTGATGAACCCACTTCGGCGCTGGACCCGGAAATGGTAGGCGAGGTGCTGAATGTAATTCGGGACTTAGCGCAGGAAGGCATGACGATGGTAATCGTTACCCATGAAATGGGTTTTGCCCGGGAAGTTGCCGACCGTGTGCTGTTTATAGACGGTGGTAAGGTCTTGGAACAGGGCACTCCGCAGGAACTGTTTCAAAATCCGCAGCAGGAACGAACCAAAAGCTTTTTGGCGAAAGTGTTATAGAGATAAACAAATAGATATTCCAATAAAAACTGTCATTGTTATAATGGCAGTTTTTTGTTTTTCTATTATTTGGTGTGAAAGAAGCCTAAACAATCTCCCGACGATGGAGCATTGCAAACAAAAATGTTTCACGTGAAACATAATTATTAACCAAATATAATCGTAAAGAGGGGGATGGCGCTGCTTTTGTGAGCGTGAATCAATAAAATGCTGTATGCGCAGGTATATTTCCTGAAAAATAGTACACACTAAAATCAGGAGTGTAATTTGCAATGGAAGATGCAAACAAAGAAGTACTTGATTTTGTCTATCAGAATATACAGATGGACAAAAAAATACCAGCTTAAGCGGCAGTTCCGATGCCGTGCAAGCTGGTATTTTTCTGCAAAGTTGCAAGAATTCACTGAATTCTGTGCATGTGGTGGGTAATACTGACTTGCTGAAGGCCGGTATTACAATGCTTGTGTTTGATTGAAAAGATATACGGATGGTGTATCCTGCACACAACGATCTGATATTTTGCGCTCCTACATACAAAACGGCAGTTTATTGTATGCTGACCAGATTTTGCTGGTACGTATCTTGTGTTTATATAATACTATAATAGTTAGCTATAGTCAACTATAAAAAGCAGAAACGAATTATAAGGAAAATTGTTAGAAACAATTAGCAAAAAACGGGTATAATAGATATGGAAAAACAGCACGGCATTATTTTTAGAAAAAAACAGGCCGAATGAAACTTTCTTTTGCTAGGATCTATCTAACTCAATGCAGCTGTGAAGGAGGAATCAAAATGAAAGAAAAAAATGAAGTATTGATAGAAGCGCAATTAATTGCCGATTATAAAAAGTTATACAGGCTAGCCTATAGTTATGTGCACAATGAAAACGACGCGCTGGATATTGTACAGGAAAGCGCGTACAAAGCAATTAAAAACAGTCAGTCCTTAAAGAATCCCCAATATGTGGGAACATGGCTTTACCGGATTGTCATCAATGAATCCATCAGCTTTTTGCGCAAGCATAAGCAGCAGATGGTGGAGCTGTATGAAGCTGACGGCGAAACGGAGGATCAATATACCGATTTTGATTTACGGCAGGCATTGAATAGCCTGGACCCTTTGGATAAAACAGTGGTGGTGCTGCGATTTTTTGAAGGTATGCAGCTGAACCAGATTGCCGAGGCGATGGATGAAAATCTGAATACAGTAAAGAGCAGATTGTATCGCTCATTAAAGAAACTAAAATTATCTTTGGCGAAAGAAGGAGTGGATTCCATATGAACAGACAGGAGCAGATGGATATGTTAAAACAGGAATATCAACAGATAGAGGTGCCGGAGGAAGCACTGACCCGATTACAGGCCGGTATTCGCAAGGCAAAGCAGGAACAATCTGCAAAAAAACCTGTGAGAGGCAGACACTTGGCGCAATGGGCAGCCGCAGCGGCTGTATTGACTCTGGTGGCGGTGCCCAATATCAGTCCGCAGGCAGCTGTGGCCATGTCCGATATCCCTGTGCTGAAGCAAGTGGTGGAGATTGTCACCTTTCATAAATATGAGCAGGCAGATGATAGTGGAAATTATCTGGCCCATGTAGAAACACCGCAGCTGGAAGCCCAGGGCGATGCCAAGCTGCAGAGCAGTGTGGGCGAAATCAATGGGCAGATGCAGACCTATGCCAATCAGATGATTGCTCAGTTTGAGCAGGAAATGGAGCAGCAGGGCGGTGTGTACGGATTGGACATTGGTTACACTGTTGTGACTGATACCGATCAGTGGTTCGCTTTGGAGGTCAGTACGGTAGAAACCATGGCAAGCGGAGCCGAAACGTTAAAATATTATAATCTGAACAAAGAAACAGGCGCCTATATGCAGCTGGCTGATTTATTTCCGCAGGACGTAGATTATGTGGCAGCAATCAGCGCCCAAATTAAAGAACAGATGCTGCAGCGTATGGCTGAAGATGAAAATCAGGTTTATTTTATCAACAGTGATATGCCTGAAACTGATTTCAAACAAATTGCAGCGGACCAGAGTTTTTATATCAATCAGCAGGGACAGCTGGTCATTGCCTTTGATGAGTATGAGGTTGCACCCGGTTCCATGGGAGCGCCGCAGTTTATTGTGGATATGACAGCATTGCAGAAATAAACGTTTGATATATTGGCTGTAACATGAAACAGAATCTTGTTTGTTGCCTAAACGGCTCGGACAGATTCTGTTTTTTTGCGGGCAAGGGTAAAATAAACCGAGATAAAACGGTTTGGCAACAATTTTAGCTAATTTTGATTAAAATAATAAAAGTATGCTATTGAATTTTGACGATAAATTTGTTATACTATGGTTTAGAAAGCAAGGGGGAGGGCAAACAATGGAACAAAATTCTTGCGGTGCATTGATCAAGCAAATTCATGATGCCATGGAACGGCGGGCCAATTATGCCATGCGAGAGCAAGATTTGACCATGGCGCAAACAGGTGCTTTGCTGATACTGAATGAACGGGCGGAAAAAGAGGCTTCGCTGAAAGAACTAGAACGGGAACTGCACGTTGCCCAGTCCACTGCAGCAGGTATTGTCTCCCGTTTAGAAAAAAAAGGCTTTGTTATCAGTTTTAGCGATGCTGTTGATAAGCGGGTAAAGATAGTGCGGATTACGGAACAGGGAGAATTGTGCTGTCAAAACGCCTACAGAGATATGCTGCAGGCAGAGAACCAGCTTTTGTCAGGATTAACAGAAACGGAACGGGCGATTTTCTGTACTCTGCTGAAGAAGGTTCGGGATACGTTAGAGTAAGGGTTGGTCATAACTGTGGGTAGGGCTCTGTTGTGTTTTTTATGCAGAGCCTGTATGATTAACTATATTAACAGCATGATATTGATATGATGCTGTTATTTAAGAGGAGGAAGTTATATGTCAGAAAAACATGGATTAGAACAATTGAATCGCATACCGGTTGCAGAAGCTGTAGTCAGAAATGCCATTCCTGCAATGATTGCGATGCTGATGGTGTTGGTCTATAATTTGGCCGATACTTTTTTTATTGGACAGACCAACGATGATTTACAGGTGGCGGCGGTGTCCCTGGCGACGCCGGTGTTTTTAATATTTATGTCGGTTGGGACTGTTTTTGGGGTCGGCGGGACCTCTGTCATTGCGCGGGCGATGGGTGAGGGCCGCAAAGAATATGCCGGTAAAGTATGTGCCTTTTGTATGTGGGGCTGTATTGGCATCGGTCTGCTGCTGACTGTGATTTTTTTATGCTTTATGGAACAGATTTTATCGTTTATTGGTGCCAGCGGAGATACCTGGGAGTTGACCCGCACCTATCTGGTGATTGTTACCTACAGCGGCCCTTTTGTATTGATTGCCGGCTGCTTTTCTAATATTCTTCGTGCAGAAGGCGAAGCGGTAAAGGCTATGACAGGGCAGCTGTTGGGCAATATTCTGAACATTATTTTAGACCCTATTTTGATTCTGGGCTTGGGCTGGGATGTTGCCGGTGCAGCCATTGCAACGGTTATTGGCAATTTGGTGGCTGCCGGATACTATTTGCTGTATTTTGCCAGCGGAAAGTCCAGTCTTAGCATTCATATCCGGGATGCCGCGGTAAAAGGGTCAATTTGCAGCGATGTTTTAAGCATTGGGATTCCTGCCTCTCTTGGTTCTCTGCTGATGAGTCTGTCACAGATTATCATGAACAGTCAGATGGCCCAATATGGCGATGTGGCTTTGGCAGGCATTGGTGTTGCCATGAAAGTAACCATGCTGACCGGTATGCTGTGCATGGGACTGGGACAAGGGGTGCAGCCGTTGCTGGGCTATTGCATTGGCGCCAAAAACTGGCTGCGGTATAAAAAAATTATGAGATTTTCCATGTGTCTTTCCTTTGCCTTGGGCGTTGTGGCAACCGGTGTTTGTTACTTGCTTTTAGAGCCGATCGTAAAAGCCTTTTTGACAGATGCCAATGCCTTGGAGTACGGCATGCAGTTTTCTAAGATTTTGCTGACAACAGGAGCGTTATTCGGCATTTTTTACATGCTGCTGAATGCGCTGCAAGCCATGGGGGCAGCCAAAGCGTCTTTGATTATTAATTTGAGCCGGCAGGGACTGATTTATATTCCCATGCTGTTTATTATGGATGCTGCAATAGGCATGACCGGTCTGGTATGGGCGCAGCCGGTGGCCGATGCATTGTCGTTATTGCTGGCAGTTGTGCTGTATCGGTTGACTTATGACAGCATGATGCACGAAAAAAAAGGAAAGCTCCGTTTATTAACGGCATAGTTAGGTGTCATAAATCGCATATTGTGTTATTGTAAAGAAACTTCTGTGTAAATCCAACATGAAAAAAGGATTTGCACAGAAGTTTTTGCTTGACAAACAGGAAAAACCTGCTATTATGATAGTGTACTACTTAAAATAATACAGATGATACACGAGGGAGTGAAGCTATGATACTGATTGATTATAAAAGCCGAAAACCCATTTATGAACAAATCATTGACAATGTAAAGGAATTGATTGTTTCTGGCGTGTTAGAGCGGGATGAGCAGCTGCCGTCGGTGCGCCAGCTGGCGCAGGAACTGGCCATCAATCCCAACACCATTCAGAAGGCCTATGCCGAATTGGAACGGCAGGGTGTTATTTATTCTTTGAAAGGGCGGGGCAGCTTTGTAGGCAGCAGTCTGAACGAATTGCGCAGTGTGCAGCAGGCTGCATTGCTGGAAGAAGTGGCCCAGCTCAGCGGCGCATTGTGTCAGCTGGCCGTAGAGCAAGAGACAGTCTGCGCTGTGGTGCGGGAAGCGTATCAAACACAGAGGGAGGCAAAGAACCATGATTGAGGTAAAAGAACTCAGTAAAAAATTTGACCAGATTCAGGCATTGCAGCAAGTGTCTACCCAGATTCAGAAGGGCTCTATATTTGGACTGATTGGTTCTAACGGCGCCGGTAAGTCTACATTTTTGCGGCTGCTGGCCGGAATTTATCGTCCTGACAGCGGAGAAATTTTCATTGACGGTCAGCCTGTATATGAAAACGAAGCGTTAAAACAGAAAATTTTTTATATCTCCGATGACCAATTTTATTTTCCTAACAGCAATATGGAAGAAATGGCGCAATATTATGCAACCATTTACCATCAATTTTCTTTTGACAAGTTTGAAAAATTGACCCAGCTGTTCCGTTTGGACAGTAAGCGGAAACTGAATACTTTTTCTAAAGGGATGCAGAAGCAGGCGCATATTATTTTGGCCTTATCCTGCCAGCCCGATTATCTGCTTTGCGATGAAACCTTTGACGGCTTGGATCCGGTTATGCGGCAGGCAGTGAAACGATTGCTGGCAGAGGCTGTGGTCGACCAGCAGCTGACTCCTGTGATTGCGTCGCACAATCTGCGGGAACTGGAGGATATTTGCGACCATATCGGGCTGCTGCATCAGGGCGGAGTTATCTTTGAGCGGGAGCTGGATCACCTGCAAAGCAACATTCATAAAGTGCAGTGTGCCTTTACAGCACCAAAACAGCGGCAGGATTTTGCCGATTTGGATATTGTTACCATGGAGCAGCAGGGGAATTTGTCCATTCTGGTTGTGCGGGGCGACAGCCAGCGCACCGAGGCCTGCATGAAAGCCATGCAGCCGCTGTATTATGAATTGCTGCCATTGACCTTAGAAGAAATCTTTATCACCGAAATGGAGGTGCTGGGCTATGACATCCAACAACTCATCTATTAAACAATCCCGCAAGCAAAAAGGCAGCTTACTGCTGCACAGCTGCCGCAGCTACTGGTGGCTGGTGGTAATCTGCGCAGTTGTGTACGGGTTTGCCGGACCGGTATTTACATTATTAAATATCAGTGATATTCTGTCGCCTTCCACCAGCAATTATCTGGCCAGTCAGACAGAAGAAATGCTGCATCAGCAGCATTTGGAAAGCCTTGCAAAGTATCTCAGTGCGGAAGCCTTTATCTTTTTATATGCGTCTGCCGTTGTGCTGGCGGCAGTGATTGGCTGCGTCATGTTCTTTTATCTGCAGCAGAAAAAGCAGGTCAACTTTTATCACAGCCAGCCCATTCATCGCACCAGATTATTTTTGAACCAGTATATCACCGGTTTGATTGTCAATGTGATTCCGCTGGCGGTTATGATCGTCGTTATGGTGCTGATTGTGATGGCATACGGTTTGGGCGGCGCACTAAATATGGCAGCGATATTGCAGCATGGTGTGTATTTGCTGCTGCTGTTGTTGGCCAGCTACAGCATTGCCCTTTTGGCAGGACAGTTGACTGGCACCATTTTGACCCAGATTGCACTCAATGCGGTACTGCACTTTTGTGTGCCGGTAGCGGCGTATATCATGAACTTGCTGTGCAGCACCTTTTTATCCACTTACAACGGCACCTTTGACTGGGTTACACCGGCGTTGAATCTTTCTCCGCTGTGCGCTGCATTTGTCTATCTGGATATATTGCCTTACAGCATCGATGGTGTGATGACCATTGTTCCCATGTCCGGTGTTATGATAACGGCGCAGCTGGCCATTGCCGTTGGATGCAGTGTATTATCCTGGGCGCTGTATCAGAAACGCGCCAGCGAAGCAACCGGCAAGGCGTTGGTGTATAAAGCCAGTGAGCCGTTGCTGAAAGCGTATCTGATGTTTGTTGTATCCTTGACAGCAGGTATGATCTTTATGGTGATCGGCAATCGGTTATTCTTCTATTTTGCGGTAGTCAGCTTTGCCATTCTGACCCATATGACCTGCGAGGTTATCATTCAGCGGGACTTTAAAGCTATGGTGAAGCGCTTGCCTCAATGCGGTGTGATTTTGGTTTTGATTTTGGCAGTGGTCGGTCTGTTCCGCTTTGATGTTATGGGTTATAACAGCTATCTGCCGGCACCGGAAAAGGTAGAAAAAGTATCGCTGGAACTATATGAGGAAGCGTTCATGCCTGATAGCCTCCCGCTGAATGACACCTACAGTCAGGATGCGCAGGTGAAAGAGCAGGTTTATCAGCTGTTGGAGCCAATCATTTACGGTAAGCTGTATCGGGATGCCGAACAAGATCGATATATCTCAACAAGAGATGAAGATACTACCTCCATTGAAGTATCTTACGTTTTAACCAATGGCAAACGGGTGTCCAGAACTTATGATGATGTGCCGCGCAGCGCCATAGAGGAAAACTATGCAGCGCTGTATAATCAGCCGGCTTATCGGGAAGCCGATTATAAAGCAGTGCTGGCCTTGCAGCCTGAGTGGATTCGCGAGATAGCAGTAGATGGTCAAAGTTTAGCAGAGGATCGTTGGGAAGGCGTTGCCATCAAACGGGAAAATGGTGTAATCGTTCCATTGAATGCTAATAATGATGTCCCTGCTGATAAGAAACTCTACACATTTGCCAGTCAATTTTTACAGGCCTACCAGCAGGATTTGCGGGATCGTTCCTTTGAAACATTAACACAGGCAGAACGGTACAGAGTGGAACTGAGCGTTCCCTATGAAGAAGATGGACGCACCATGTGGCCCTATTGCCAGCTGACCGTGTTTACAGGGGATAAACGGACTGTGGCTTTGTTGGATTCTCTGCAATTGGAACCGGAAACACATTATTATGATTACGAGGAAGCGCTGCTGTTCCGCTGCACACAGGGTACCGTTGAAGATATATACGAATTATATGCGCAAAGAGAACAACAGGCATCAGAAAATAATCAAAAATTAACGAAAGATGATTATTTGCAGCTGTTTGCTGCAGGAAAGGCCGTCTTACTGGGCAGTGTAGAAGGCAGTGAGCAGGTTGCTTCTTTTGCGAAACAAATGAATTTGATGTCCTCGCAGTATTTGTTTACCCGGATGGATGACTCTCAATTTATATTATTAAAGAGAGTAGAGGGCGGACAGGAATATTGTTCTGTGCGCCAGGTTTACGCCGGAACCTCTTTTGAACCTTATTTGTAAAAACCGGGCAGAAAGGATGAATCGTATGAAAAAAACATTTCTTATATTCTTGCTACTATCGGCGCTTTTGCTTTCTGCCTGCGGTCAAAAAACAGAGGCAATGACGCTGCCTGCTGAAAACGAAGTGCATCTGGTTATGGTAACGGCCAAACAGACCATTGCGGTGCATACCAAGCAAGAATGGATTACCCAGTTTATGACTGCTGTGGCCAATGCAGAGCCTACTGTCGGGCAGTCTCTGTTAGCGAAAGCCGATGATAAAGACTGTATCAAAGTAGATTTGATTTTGAAAGCAGGAGAAGAAAGTACCATGTTCTTTTACCAAAACGGTGAAAACTATTATGTTCAACAACCGGAACAAGGTACCTATCAGGTGGGAGACGCTGCCATGAAACTGATTCGCATTTAACGGCTGAACGATTGGTATCGGTCGGCGAGCGTTATTGTAGATACAAAATAAAAAGCTGGTGGTTGTATGTTTGATACAGCCATCAGCTTTTTTGTTATGGTTATCTGAAGTTGTTGTCTTAGTCTTCCAAACCAAAGAGCCGTTTGAATTTTCCGTTTTGGTGCAGGTCGATAATGTTATCATAGCCGCCTAAAAAATTATCGTCGACAAACACCTGGGGCAATGTGAGAAAACTGGTTTCATCCTGCAGCATTTTTAATACTTCCGGATGTTCTGAGGTATTGATTTCTTTAAATTCGACCCCCTGCCGTTTTAAAAACAGTTTCAGTTGCAGGCAGTAAGGGCAGCGGTTCATGGTATATACAGTCACTTCTTTTTTAGCCATGGTTATTTTATCCTCCAGTATGATGAAATACAGTATGTTTCTGTTGTCATTGTACTACAAGAAAGAGGGAATTGCTAATAAAATATTTTGACAGGGACAATAAACAGGAATAGGTTTCTTTTTTTTGCCAAAACAGGTATGATGGTATAGAAGAGAGCAGGAGGAGTTTCACATGATATTGGAAGTAGGAAGGGGAACCAGTAATGGCAGAGCAACAGGGATTTGAACAATATGGTTTGGATGATAAAATCGTACAGGCATTGCAGTTGTTAGGCATGACGCAGCCCACCGCTGTGCAGCAGCAGGTGATTCCTCAGGTGCTGGCAGGGCGGGATGTGACAGCACAGGCCCAGACCGGCAGCGGAAAAACGGCGGCCTATGCAGTTCCCTTATGCCATTTGGTAGATTGGGATGAAAATAAGCCGCAGGTTATGATTTTAACCCCCACGCGGGAGCTGGCTATGCAGGTGCAGCAGGAAATTTTGAGTATCGGCAAACTGAAACGAATCAAAGCGCCTGCTTTATATGGGAAGCATTCTTTTCGGCAGCAGGAGCAGGATTTAAAACAAAAATCTCATATGGTGGTAGGCACGCCGGGCCGCATTTTAGATCATTTGGAACGGGGAACGTTATTTAC
>USPE01000036.1 GCA_900556545.1 uncultured Peptococcaceae bacterium
CTGCTGGAGATGTAAACAGCCAACGTTGTTCCGTGCAACAGAGCAGTGGTTTGCTTCTGTAGACGGGTTCCGTCAAAAAGCATTGGATGAAATTGATAAAGTTAAATTCTTCCCATCCTGGGGGCATGATCGAATTTATAACATGGTTGCTGATCGTGGCGACTGGTGTATTTCCCGACAGAGAACCTGGGGTGTGCCAATCCCGATTTTCTATTGTACCGAATGTAATGAACCGATTGTCAATGATGCTACTATTGAACGGGTGCAAGAATTGATTCGGGAACATGGCTCTGATATTTGGTTTGCCAAAGATGTAGAAGAATTGATTCCTGAAGGTTTGGTTTGCCCAAAATGCGGCGGAACCCATTTCCGTAAAGAAACGGATATTATGGATGTTTGGTTTGACTCCGGCTCCAGTCATAAAGGGGTTCTGAAGATTCGTCCGGAACTGTCCACACCGGCTGATTTATATCTGGAAGGCAGTGACCAGCATCGCGGTTGGTTCAATTCCTCTTTGCTGACTTCTGTAGCAGTTGATGGCGTTGCGCCATATAAATCGGTATTGACCCACGGTTTTCTGGTTGATGAGGAAGGCCGCAAAATGAGCAAATCTCTGGGTAATGGGGTAGATCCGCTGAAGGTAATCAACGACATGGGTGCTGATATTTTGCGCTTATGGGTTGCTTCTGCCGATTATCGTAATGATATTGCAGTATCTCAGGGGATTTTAAAACAGGTCAGCGAGGCATATCGCAAAATCCGCAATACGTTCCGTTATTTACTGGGCAATATCGCTGATTTCAATTATAAAACAGATGCCATTGCGCTGCAGGATATGGAAGAGTTGGATCAGTGGATTATTATGAAATTGCACAAGCTGCTGGAAAAAGTGAACAAGGGTTATGAAGATTGTGAATTCCATGTGGTATATCACGCAGTGCATAATTTCTGTAATGTAGACCTCAGCGCCATTTATATGGATATTGTGAAGAATCGGTTATACTGTGATATGAGCAACAGTAAAGAACGCCGTTCCTGCCAGACAGCGTTGTATGAAATTTGTGTTTCCTTAGCGCAGATTTTGACACCGATTTTATCTTTCACAACAGAAGAAGTGTGGAAATATCTGGACAAAGAAGATAAAGAACTGAGTGTTCAGTTATCCGGTTGGCCACAGGTAAATCCAGAGGCAATCAATGATGAATTGGAAGAAAAATGGAATAAACTGTTGGATATCCGCAGTGAAGTAACCAAAAAATTAGAGGAAAAACGGGCCAGCAAAGAGATCGGGAAAGCATTGGATGCGCAGGCCATTCTCTATGCAGAAGGGGAAACATTAAAACTGCTGCAGCAGATGGAATCTCAATTGGCAAGCATCTTTATTGTATCTCAGGTTACTGTAAAAGCTATGGATGAAGCTCCAAGCGATGCCTATATCAGTGAAGATGTCAAAGGATTGGGTGTTGTAATTGCTGCTGCTGCCGGTGCTGCCTGCGCACGCTGTTGGGTTCATTTTGAAACTCTGGACGAAAACGGTTTGTGTCCGCAGTGCGCTGCTGTAATGGCTGCCAGAACAGATAAATAACACAGTTTTGTGATGGAATAAACGTAGGTCTATATTTATAAATAAACAGCAGGAGTTGCGTTAACGGCGCAGCTCCTGCTGTTGTACGTTTACCTGTTGTATGTACAGTATGATTACATGTGGAGAGGAGTCAATTGATTTGGAATCTATTTTGTTATCCTTTCAGGTAATGCTGCCGGTTTTTCTCACTATCTTACTAGGTGCTTTTTTACAAAAAATTGGACTGATGCCTAAGCGTATGATTGGTGATTTAAATCGACTGTGCTTCAAATGTTTTTTACCGGTGATGCTGTTTAATAATGTGCGGGCTACCGATTTTCGGCAATATTTTGAATGGCATCTGATCAGTTATGCCATAGTGTCTGTGTTACTGTTATTTGCAGTTTTATTGTGGATTATTCCGCGGACGGTGCAGCAGCCTGAGCAGCAGAGTGTGATGATTCAAGGTATTTACCGCAGTAACTATGTGATATTGGGAATTCCTATTGTCAGCAATATCTATCAGGGAGAATCCGTTGCCACCATTACCATGCTGGTTGCCATTATTGTGCCGTTGTTTAATTTGCTGGCGGTGTATTTATTTGAACGGTTTAATGGTGAAAATAACCATGACCCGATGAAAATGCTTGGCAGTATTGCACGAAATCCTTTGATTATTGCAACAGTGCTGGGTATGCTTTATACTTTATTTGGCATACAGTTTCCCACCTTTTTGGATGCAACGTTATCTGATTTAGCCGGCATTACCATTCCGCTGGCGTTGTTGATTTGGGGTGCCGATTTAGACTTAAATCTGGAAACTACCAGTGTGAAACTGCTAGTTACAGCTGTGATTGGCAAAGTGCTGATTGTGCCGCTGTTATTTTTGCCCCCCGCGATTGCATTGGGTTTTCGCGGTCAGGCATTGGCATCGTTGCTGGCTATGTATGCTTCACCTGCGGCGGTGTCCGGCTATATTATGGCGCAAAATGAAAATGCCGACCATCATTTGGCTGGGCAAATCGTGGTGATTACCTCTATCCTGTCCTGTTTCACGTTGTTTATTTTTATTGCATTGCTGCGGCAGTTTGCATTTATTTGAGCCAATATGCAGACAGAAAAAAGCTTGCCAGTATAAAATTTTGAAAAAAATAAGTATAATCGTATAAAAGAAGATGATGCTGTCCATACTATCGGATGTACCACTAATTTATTTCATTCAGGAGGTAAGTATTATGAACGGACAGATTAATCAGAGTATCAAATGTACTGTACAGCAGTGCAGACATCACGCAGCAGGTCAGAACTATTGTTCTTTGCGTGAAATTCAGATCGGCACCCACGAAGCAAATCCTACACAGGATCAGTGTACCGACTGCCAGTCTTTCACCCTGAAATAAGCGATAAAGAATAACCGATTAGCAAAAGCTGTTTCGCAAACAAAAGGCGAAGCAGCTTTTTGCGTTGGATAAAATGCTATTTTCATTATATAAGTTTTTTCTTTTTCACAAGTATGGATGCGAAAAGTTGGTTTACCTCTGAACTGTAGGTAGATTTACAAATATCTTGTCGGCAGAAATAAATTTTCATGCTAAAATGTTAAGACCTCTTGACATTTTACTGCTGTATGTTATAATCAAAATGTAAAGAAGTTTTAACATTTTGATTATATACTAGATTGGGGAGGAAGTATTATGAAACAATTAGATGAAATGGACAGAAACATTCAATTGCGTTCAATGGAACGAGGATACAAAGTAGCTATGCTATCCCTATGCGCATGGACCTTATTCAACAGCTATCAAACGCTTGCCAATGAAACAAAGTATGAGCCATTGCCCTGCTTGATTTTATGTTTGGCAGTGTGTGTACAATCGTTCTCGCAAATTGCACTGAAACAAAAAATGGTAGCCGGGGATGAAGAATATAAGGAGCCAAATAAACTGGCGCAAACGGTCATTGCTGCTGTTGTAATTGTTGCGGTTACGTTATCAATTGGTACTTACTTTGTTTTGAAAGCGTAATGCCATATGAAAAATATAGTAAAGCAGCTCAGAAAAGAAGCCGGACTGCGGCAAGAAGATATGGCCAAGCAATTAGGAGTGAGCCGACAGACCATTATTGCCATTGAAAATGATAAATACAATCCTACGCTTGAACTTGCAATGAAAATTGCCAAATTACTAAATCTTCATGTAGATGAGATATTCTTTTTAGAAGATTAAAAGCATATAGAAATAAAGCAGTAAGCAGCAAACGGCCATATCCAAAGATATGACCGCAGAATAAAAAGCATGTTATGCTTCTTCTATCAGATAACACAGCGGATCGGTATAGCAAATTTCAAGAATACATTCCTGCACACTTGTTCCTGCAGAAAGGAAACCGCTAAGCTTTAATTGGTGATAACCGTAAGTTTCATCTATCACGTGCATGCTTATGTGTGCAGCAGTGGTGATGAACTCTTGCAGAGGCAGCTTTTTTCCTTGAAAATGACCATAATTGCCGCAGAGAACATCGGTATAGTCCAACAGGTACATATGGCAGAAATCCCACTGGATTCCGCTGATGCGGATGTTTCCCTGCACCTGCTCATAGGGCGGCGTTGTTTCAATATAGCCGTAATCAAATAATAAGGTCAGAGTATTGCCTTCAGTCTGCATACCGATGATATGTGCATCATGCAGGCTGTACGGCGGAGCTGAAAAAGGAGCTTGTATGACATGTTTGATGGTGTTCACGTCCTTTCTGTAGTGATATGGATTCCAGTATAGCATAGAGTTGTTACCTTTTCTACTTCATTGCAGGTTTGCTTGGTACAAGATGAGGCAGAAATAAAATAGGCATCTTCCAGTCTGTTTAAGTCGGAAGATGCCTATTTTGTGTTTTAATCGTACAATTTAGATGATAACCCGATGTTATGTTAAGAGATCAGCAATCAATGATTTATTCCCTATACTATCAGGAATTCTATCGTATGGCATATGGCGGTGATGTTGATCATTTTCCCTTAGCTTTTTGTTGCATCCAGTTGTGCAGTGTACTGCAAACTTCGTCTAAGGGCTTACGGATAATGGGCTGTTTGGGCAGGGAGTTGATAAACTCTTTGCCGTAGCCTTTACTGAGCAGCCGTTTATCCAAGATAATAATAGAGCCCCAGTCGTCAGCAGAACGGATTAAACGGCCGCAGCCCTGTCGAAATTTGAGTACTGCCTGCGGCAGACTGTAGGCAGAAAAGCTGTTTTTGCCCTGGGCTTGAATATATTCCATCTTGGCGCTGGTGATGGGCTTGGTGGGCGGCTGAAAGGGCAGCTTGGTGATAATCAGGGTGGTTAATCCGGTCCCTTTTACATCTACGCCTTCCCAGAAGCTGTTAGCGCCCAGCACGATGGTGTTTTCGGTTTTGTTCAAACTTTGCAGAATACTGGTGCGGTTGCCGTCTTGTCCGTGGGCCAGAATATTATAATCCTGCAGGTTGGGATTACGCTTCAAGGCGAAATAGGTTTTATTCAGCATGGCATAAGAGGTGAACAGCACCAGTACACCGCCGGTGACCGATTGGATAATGCTTTCTAAACTGCTGATGAGCATGGCAGAATAGGTTTCCTCACTGACCTGCGAATAATCGGCAATATCAGTAGGAATGGCAATGCAGGATTGCTTTGCATAGTTAAAGGGTGACGGTGTAATATAGGAGAGATATTCTTCCTCTTCCAACAAATACAGCTGCGCCGTATATTTCAGCTGATTGGCAATGGCCAGTGTTGCCGAAGTGAGAATTACACTCTTATTGCTGTCAAATAACCGTTCCTTCAGCAGCGGCATCACATCGATAGGCGCTACCGATAAGCACAAATTAGAACCCCAGCTGCTGCGGGTATATTCAATCCAATAAATATCATTTTGGCGTTTTTCCTGCAAAAAGGTATCCAGAAATTTTTGTTGTTCGCCAAACCAGCTTTGGTTGAAGACCAGTTCCTTAGCCAATAAATCCAGATCTTCAAACATATCTATCCGGTTGCGGATATGGGAAAGCCGATTATAAATGGTAGCTATCAGGTCCCGAATTCGCTCCAATATAGGTGTCAGTTCCAGCCACCAGTTGGCTTTTCGTTCCTTTGCGGTGATACGCCACTCGTTATTGTGCGCCAGCTGTTTTACAGTAAAGATATAGTCAATGGCTGTGCGGATATGGGTTTCTAAATCTGTCACATCACTTTTTAGTTCACGCTGCGCCAGTAAAAGATCTTCATAAGACTGGCTTTCCTCATGTAAGTCTTTCACTTTAGAAATAATCCGCGATACCACGCTGCTGTTGCGCAGCAGATGCTGGCTGGTTTTGTGCAGAAATTCCAAATCTACCGTATCGGTGAATTGTCGGGTTGCTTCCTCTTCCAGATTATGTGCCTCATCAATAATAACATGCTCGTAGGCGGGTAAAATCTGATTCTCCAGCTTTAGATTTTGCAGCAGCAGGGCATGATTGGTAATAATAAGCATACTGTTTTCGCATTCCTTGCGGTTATTCATGTAAAAGCAGCTGCGGAACATGCCGCACTGGTTGCCCAGGCAGGTTTCGGTCTGACTGGCAATGCTGGCCCAAAATTGATGCTCCAGCTTGTTCAGATTGAGCGTTTCTTTGTCGCCCTGCTCAGTGGTGGTGAGCCAGTAGACCAATTGGGCAATAAAGATTTTTTCCATCCAGCTGACAGTGGAGGCCTGTTTTAGATATTGCTCAAAACGGCGCATACAGATATAGTTACTGCGCCCTTTGCTCAAAGCCACAGGAAAATCAAAATCCAGACAATTCTTCAAAAATGGAATATCTTTGTGATACAGCTGTTCCTGCAGAGCAATGGTATTGGTAGATACCAGCACACGGCACTGGTTTTCATAAGCCCAGAGCAGCGCTGGCAGCAAATAGGCAAAGGATTTGCCTGTGCCGGTACCGGCTTCGATAATACCGTGGCTTTCATTCAAAAAAGCATTGGAGATGACCTTCTGCATCTCCAGCTGCTGTGGTCGGTGCTGATAAGATGGATTGACCTGCGCCATCAGTCCATCCGGTTCAAAAAACTTTTTGGTTTGTGAAAAATCCAGCAGTGGACGCTTACTATAGGTGCGGGCAGGCGTCTGACTGTTATGATATACCTTGCCAATCTGAGCATGCGCTACAATATCCGTTTGAATCTGTTGCAGCAATGTAGTCAGGCCGCAGTCTTCCTCTTTAAAAATATTGACAATTTTCTGCATGGTAAACGGGTCCAGCCGGCAAGCCTGCTGCGTCAGCTGCAAAAGCACCTGGGCGGTTACATGGGCATCCTGCAGGGCTCGGTGAAAGCCCTGCCCGTGAATATCCAGCGCGCCGGCGATGCTGATGAGCTTGTAGCTGGTTAACGTGGGCAGAAAAATTTTGGCAACATCATGAGTATCGATCCAGGGATTGGATAGTACACGCCCCAGATGCTGCTCCAGCATACCACGGTCAAAGCTGACATTGTGCGCCACCAGCGTAAAATCGCCGATAAAATCCAAAATAGCCTGCTCTGCCTGGGGCCAATGGGGCTGATCCGCTACCATATCATTATCAATACCGGTAAGTTGGGTGATGGTTTCCGGTATGGGATTATAAGGCTGAATCAGTTGACTGTACTGATCGGCAACCTGTCCGTTGATCACTTTCACCATACCGATTTCTATAATTTCTGCTGATTGATCCAGACCGGTGGTTTCCGTATCCAGACAAACAAAGGATAAATTCAGCAAAGGAGTTCCCTCCAGTTCTTACAGCTGCCAGCTGTTTAAATATTCCTGCTGTTCTGCTGACAGTGTATCAATATTAATTTGCAGAGCCTGCAGTTTGATACGGGCCACTCTTTCATCAATTTCTTTTGGCACAGAGTGTACCGTATTTTCCAAACCAGGATTGTTGAGCACATATTCCAAAGACAATGCCTGCAGTGCAAAGGTCAGATCCATGATTTCTGCCGGATGTCCGTCGCCTGCTGCCAGATTGACCAAACGGCCTTCACCGAGCAGATAAACCTTGCGGCCGTCGGCAAAGTGGAATTCTTCAATATTTGGTTTGGTCTGCCCGTGAGAAACAGACAGACGCAACAAGGCTTCTTTGTCAATTTCTACATCAAAGTGGCCTGCATTGGCCAGAATAGCTTTGTTTTTCATTACTTGGAAGTGTTCTTCGGTAATGACTTTTTTATCGCCGGTTACAGTGATAAAATAATCGCCCAGTGGTGCAGCATCTACCATTTTCATTACCTGGAAGCCGTCCATAATAGCTTCAATGGCTTTGATGGGGTCCACTTCTGTTACGATAACTTTGGCGCCCAGGCCTTTGGCCCGCATAGCAGTCCCTTTGCCGCACCAGCCGTAGCCGGCTACCACTACCGTTTTACCTGCTACAACCAGATTGGTGGTGCGCATAATGGCATCCCAGGCAGATTGGCCTGTACCGTAACGATTATCAAAGAAGTATTTGGTTAGTGCGTCGTTTACAGCAATCATCGGGATTTTTAAAGCGCCGTCGTTGGCCATAGAACGCAGACGGATAATGCCGGTGGTGGTTTCTTCTGCGCCGCCTAAAATATCTTGCAGCATTTCTGGATATTTGCTGTGGAACAATGAGGTCAAATCACCGCCGTCATCAATGAATAAATCTGGCTCGGTATGAATCAGCGCGTCAATGTGTCCAAAATATTCTTCGTCGGTAGCGCCATGCCAGGCAAAAGCAGTTACGCCGCTGTCTACCAGAGCAGCTACTACGTCGTCCTGTGTGGACAATGGGTTGCTGGCTGCTACCGATACCTGAGCGCCGCCGGCCTGAATTACCAGTGCCAGATAAGCAGTTTTGGCTTCCAGATGCAGGCAGATAGCTACTTTTTTGCCTGCAAAGGGTTGGGTACGGCGAAATTCATCTTCCAATTGATTTAAGATGGGCATATGATTTTTTACCCAGTTGATTTTATCGTGCCCTTTTGGCGCCAGGGCCAGATCTCTGATTTGACTTTCCATGATATGATATCCTCCTAAATTGTATCTTCTAATCGCTGCTGCGATAAACTGCAATACATACTTTCTTATTATAAAAGAAAGCAGGGGTAACTTGCAATGGATATAGGGAAAAAAGTCTGATTTTCTTATTGGGAAAATAAAGAGCAAACGATAGTTAAAGGTTAATATTTCAGGATGTTTGATTGGATATTAGCCCAAATAGATATATGATATATATAGCTTATAAAATAAAACTATTGACAAAATATATAAAAAATACTATCCTAAAGTAAGTCAAGACAAATTAAAATAAGATATGTAATTAGAGAGGAGAAATTGTTATGAATTGTTTTGAATGTCTGAAAAAAAATGATAAGGTTGTAGTATATGTTTGTGGTTTATTGACGGCTTATGCTGGAAAGAAATTATTAAATAGTGCAAAAGTACGTACTGCTTGTGTGTCTACATTGGCGAAAGGAATGTTATTGCAAAAAGAAGCGGAAAACTATGTACAAAATATTAAAGATGAGGCACAGGACTTGTGTTATGATGCAGCTGTAAAAGCTGCAAGTGATAACGAAAAGAATGATGCTGAATGAAATACAATGTCGTTTACGACCAGCCTGGGCGATTGCGGTTGCGATGCGGCCCCTATGCTTTTACAGAGCAGCAGGGATACTATTTGGCTGGTTTGTTAAAAACTTGTCAGGCAGTGAAATCGGTTACAGTAACTTATCGTAATGGCGGAATTTTGCTTTTATATGATAGTGCTCACCGACAACAAATTTTAGACATCGTTACAGCGATCCGCAAAAAGGATTTGCTGGATGGAGAAGCTACGGAAGAAGATATTAGCAGCAAATTGGATAATGATTTTCAGATGAGCTTAGTCAAAGTAACAGGCTGTCATATGGCAAGAAAAATATTTCTGCCGCCGATATTACGTAATTGTTGGACGGTGGTGCGGGCAATTGGTTATATAGCCAGAGGGCTAAAATTTTTGTGGCAAGGTAAGCTGAATGTCGACGTTTTGGATGCAGCCTCTATCAGTGCAGCTTTGGCGCAGAAATCCTGCAGTACGGCTAGTTCTATTATGTTTCTGTTGAAAATTTCCTCTTTGTTGGAAGATTACACTTGCCAGAGGACGCACAATGCCTTGGCTCGAAGTCTTTTAATCAATGTGGAAAAAGTATGGCGTGTCGATGACGGGGCAGAAACCTTAGTTCCCATGGCAGACATACGAATCAATGACATCATAAAAATTCATGCTGGCAATATGATTCCGGTAGATGGGATTGTGATGGAAGGGGAAGCTCTGGTTAATGAAGCTTCTATGACCGGTGAGCCTCTTCCTGTCAGGAAACGATCAAAATCTAGCGTTTATGCAGGAACTGTCGTTGAAGAGGGGAGTCTTTCTGTTGGTGTAACAGCGTTGTCTGCTGAAAGTCGTATTGCACAGATTATGGACATGATTGATCATTCAGAATTATTGAAAGCCGGTGTGCAAAGTAAGGCAGAAAATCTGGCAGATGCGATTGTTCCTTACAGCTTTTTAGGGGCATTGGCAGTGCTGGCTGTCACCCGTAACTGGACAAAAGCATTGTCGGTATTGATGGTGGATTATTCCTGTGCCATAAAATTATCTACACCAATATCAGTGATTTCGGTGATGAAAGAAGCTTCAGATCATGGCATTTTGATAAAAGGTGGCAAATATTTTGAATTGTTTGCCGAAGCAGATACGATTGTGTTTGACAAAACAGGTACTTTGACAGAAGCTGCGCCAAAAGTGGACAAAGTTATTCCTTTTGGTAAGTATACTCGCGAAGAAGTGTTGAAAATAGCGGCCTGTTTGGAAGAACATTTTCCGCACAGTGTGGCGCGAGCCATTGTTCAACAGGCAGAACAAGAAAAACTATATCATGCTGAAGAACATGCGGAGGTAGAATATGTGGTTGCACATGGAATTTCTTCGCGGTTACATGGAAAATGTTGCTTGATAGGAAGCTATCATTTTATTGTTGATGATGAAAAAATACGAATTACGCGGGCACAAAAAGAAACTATTGCAGCAGTAGCGAATGGCAGTTCTGTGATTTATTTGGCCATTGGACGTAGTTTGGCTGGTGTATTGCTCATCAATGACCCACCACGGGCAGCGGCAGCAACTGTGATTAGGGACTTAGTAGAAGAAGGCATTAAAAATGTGGTTATGTTGACTGGTGACAGTGAAAATGCTGCACAAGCGGTGGCACATCAACTAGGAATTGAAGTTTATCGGGCACAGATATTGCCTGAAGAAAAAGCTGGTGTGATTGAATCATTAAAACAACAAAAACACAAATTGATTATGGTTGGAGACGGGATCAATGATTCTCCTGCTTTAGCAGCTGCTGATGTGTCTGTGGCTATGCAGGATGCCTCTGATTTGGCTCGTGAAGTTGCGGACATTACCTTATTACACAATGATTTATCTGATTTGATATTTTTACGTCAGCTCAGTAATAAAATGCTGCAGCGGATACAATCCAATTATCAATTTATTCTAGGGTTTAATACCTGTTTACTATTGGGTGGTCTGGCAGGATTGATTACACCGTTCCAATCAGCGTATTTGCATAATGCTTCGACGATGTTGATCAGTGCGGCGAGTATGCGTCCTTGTTTGCCTGGAAAAAAAGCAGAAGATAGCAAAGAAGATGGGAGCATAGAATATGAAACAGCATAGATTCTGGGCCTATGCATCATTGTTTTGCATGATATTGGCCATATATACTGGAAAAAAGCATAAATAAAAATTGATTATAAAAAGCCATGGAGAAATGATTGTACCAATTGGAGTTGCAACCGTTCCCTGTGGTTTTTTATTTTGTAGAAATTTTATTGTAACTAACAGAAAAAATGTTTGTATTTTTACAGATGATAATTCCGAAGGTTATAATAACAAAGTACTAAGCTAGCGTTTATTTGGTATAAAAATATTTATGAAACGTGTACTGCTTTTAAATATTTAAAAGCAGTACACGTTTCATAAA
>USPE01000037.1 GCA_900556545.1 uncultured Peptococcaceae bacterium
CCGATGGTACTGCGTATTCTTTTCGTGGGAGAGTAGGTCATTGCCGGGATATGCTTAAGGGGTATAGAGACAGTTCATTTGTTTCTATACCTTTTCTCTTTTTGTCAGCAGATTGTTATTTATAATTATTGAATAAAAAGATAAAAAACTGTTGACAAAAAAGTTGAAATCACATATTATAATTAACATAAGTAATAAACCGTTGATTAAGAAGAGTAGGTACAAAATCTATTATTCTAGAGAGCTGCAGATGGTGAAATTGCAGTATAATGGGTTGTATTGAATGGGCTTATGAGGGTATGTTGAACATAAAGTAGACATTACCGGGATCTTCACCCGTTATCAAGGAAGCATACATGATGGTGTATGGAATGAGTGAGCCGTAAGGCTAATTTGGGTGGTACCGCAGGAGCAGAGATAACGCACTTGTCCCTTTAGAGGGATGAGTGCTTTTTTTATTGCCTAGACAGATAAAGGGGATGGTTTTATGTTGAGTGACTGGTGGATAATATCTTGTATAATAAAAAGAGGACAGATTCAGAAATAATAGTGGAACAAATAAAAAGGAGCGTATTATCATGAAAAAAACATTAAAAAAATTAGGCGTAGCATTATCTTTGATGGCATGTGTAGGTTTGATGACTGGTTGTGGTGGGCAGAAAGATGATACAGATGCGGATGCAGTAAGTACTGATAAAACTTATACTATTGGCATCAATCAGTTTGCTGATCACGGTTCATTGGATAACTGCCGTGAAGGTTTTATTGAAGGATTGCGCCAGGCCGGTTTTGAAGAAGGCAAAAATGTTGAATTTGAATATACCAATGCCAATGCTGATTCGGGCATTGCCAATCAGATTGCTCAGAGCCATGTTTCTAATGGCGTAGACCTGATTTGTGCTATCGCAACACCATCTGCACAAGCTTCTTACAATGCAGCAGAGCCAAAAGGAATTCCAGTTATCTATACTGCGATTTCTGATCCGGTGGAAGCTGGTTTGGCAACAGCAGACAGCAAATCTGGTATGGCAGTAACCGGTACATCTGACCTGTTGCCGTTGGACGAACAAGTGGCGATGATTCGTCAACTGATGCCGGAAGCAAAAACAATTGGTGTTTTATATAATACCGGTGAGGCCAATTCTGTTTCCAATATTGCTCGTTTAGAAGAAATCGTAAAAGATTATAATTTCACCTTAGTTACAAAAGGTGTTTCCGCTTCTGCCGATATTCCAATGGCTGCGGATGCCATCTTGAACGAAGTGGATTGTTTAACCAACTTGACTGATAATATGGTTGTAACTTCTTTGGGTTTGATCTTAGATAAAGCGAACGCCAAAGGGATTCCAGTATTCGGTTCCGAATTTGAACAGGTAAAACTGGGTTGTGCAGCAGCTGCCAATATTGACTATTACGAATTAGGCGTTATGACTGGCAAAATGGCTGCTGATGTTTTGAACGGTACCGATATTACCACCATTCCATATGAAACCATTACGGATAATGATATTGTAGTAAACAGTGAAGTATTGGCAAACTTTGGTCTGACTGTTCCAGAAGATATGGCAGTGACTGAAGCAGCTGATGTGACCAACGAAGCATAATAGCAAGATGATATAGTAAGTTGACTATACAGACTGCACAAATAAGTGCAGTCTGTCTTACCGTTTCGGTGTAAAATGATGCAGAGGAGTTTTTATAATGACTGATATTTTAATCGGCATTCTGGAGCAAGGGTTTATTTATGGAATTTTAGCTCTGGGTGTATATATTACTTATACCATACTGGATTTTCCTGACTTGTCGGTAGATGGTACTTTCCCAATGGGAGCTGCGGTAGCAGCAATTTTAATTACCGGTGGATTCAATCCTTGGCTGGCATTAGTACTGGCTTTTGGAGCCGGCTGTCTGGCTGGATTGGTTACCGGTGTTATCCATGTAAAATGTGGCGTACGGGATTTGTTGTCTGGGATTATTACGATGACTGCGTTGTACAGCATTAATATCCATATTGCCGACGGCAAAGCAAATCTGCCGATTTTTACTGGAGATACCATTTTTAACAGCGGTCTGGCAATGATGCTGCCAGAAGTATTACAACCTTACACGGTGGTGATTATCAGTGGTTTGTTAATTTTACTGTGTAAACTATTAATGGACTGGTATTTGAACACCAAATCCGGTTTTTTGCTATATGCAGTTGGTGATAATCAACAAGTGGTAACAGCTTTGGCTAAAGACCAGGGGAAAGTGAAAATTTTAGGGTTGATTTTAGCTAACGGTTTGGTAGCTTTGTCCGGTGCTGTATTATGCCAGCAGCAGCGTTTTTTTGATGTTAGTATGGGTCCTGGTTCTATCGTACTGGGGTTGGCTGCCGTTATCATTGGTACCAATTTGTTCAAAAATTTTGGCTTTGTGAAGGGGACCACTGCAGCAATGATCGGGGCTATTATTTATAAGGCGTGTTATGCTGGTGCTATCAAATTGGGCATGTCAGCGACTGATATGAAATTGATTACAGCAGTACTGTTTTTAGCTGTACTTCTCATCAGTACAGGCAAAAAGAAAGGTGGGAAACGTCATGCTTAAATTAAAAAATATCTGTAAATCCTATAATATTGGAACGGTAAATGAAACCACCTTATTTTCAGATTTTAACCTGCAAGTGAACAAAGGGGAATTTATCTCTGTTATCGGCAGCAATGGCTCCGGGAAAACAACAATGCTGAATTTGATTTGCGGCAGCATTCCCTTGGATAGCGGTGACATTTTGGTGCAGGATAAAAGTATCACCAAGTTAAAAGAATATCAGCGTTCTAAATTTATTGGCCGGGTTTTTCAAGATCCGGGAAAAGGAACCTGTCCCTCTATGAACATTTTGCAAAATATGGCCATGGCAGATAACAAAGGAAAATCCTTTAACTTAACTGCCGGCATTAATAAAAAACGAATTTCTTATTATCAGGAGCAATTGTCACGTTTAAAACTGGGTTTAGAAGATAAGTTATATGTAAAAGTAGGAGCCTTGTCCGGCGGACAACGGCAGGCGATGGCGCTTTTAATGTCCACAATGACACCGCTGGATTTTTTAATTTTAGATGAACATACAGCTGCGTTGGACCCAAAAACGTCAGAAATTATTATGGAACTGACCGATGAATTGGTGCGGGAAAAACAGCTGACCACTCTGATGGTAACCCATAATTTGCGTTATGCAGTTGATTATGGGAATCGTTTGATTATGATGCATCAAGGTCATGCAATTTTGGATTACGATGCAGACAAAAAAGCAAAAACCCAAGTGGAAGATATCTTAGGTACCTTTAACGAGATCAGTATTGAGTGCGGAAATTAAATAAATTGTTTGAGCAAACAGGTATTGCACCAGATAAGTTGTTATATTATAACAGGCATTTGGTTCAATACCTGTTTTATTAGCATCTGTCATCAATTATATAAAAATATTTTCATAATAGAGTGAAAAATACGCTCAATAAATGGAGAAAATGATGGAATAAAACTGAAATTTTTTGTTTTGTTAAAAATTTTGTAAGCAACGGGACACAGAATGCCTATCTACCAAAATAACTTAAATTTTTTGTCGTATGATTTTTATTGTCGCAAGGGATACTTTTGTGATATGTTAAATGCAGATAGAAAATTATGGAAATTACAAACTTAGGGGGATGGGTATGAAGAAAGTATCTCGCAAGAAAAAACTAGTATGCACGATGTTAGTCGTATTGATTTCATGTTGGTCGATTACGATCAGTTATGGAGAAGAAAATTTGCAGTGTCATTATATCAAGACGGGAACACAAGAAGCCACCTTATATAAATACATAAGCGGCGCAGAAACAAATGTTGTAATTCCCCAAGCTGTACAACTAGAAGAAAATTGGCATACTGTAACAGCGATTAGCAGAGAAGCCTTTTTGAATCAGAAAAGCATTTATAGCGTTCAATTGCCGAACACAATAAAAAATATCCATCAGGGTGCTTTTCAGGGATGTACCCAATTAAAAAATGTTTCTCTGCCCCAAAATCTGACTTTTTTAGGCGGAGCAGCATTTCAGCAATGTACCAGTTTAGAAAACATTGAAATACCGGACACTATATCCTCTCTTGGCAACAAGACCTTTTATGGATGTGAACAGTTACAAATCGTAACTTTGCCTCAAAATTTAGAAAAACTTGGAGAAAGCGTGTTTCAACGTTGTAAAAATTTGACCACAATCACTTTACCAGAAAGTGTTCACATCATACCAAAATATGCCTTTCAAGGCTGCAGCAATTTGTATCGTGTAGAGATTAAACACATTACAGGGGATCTTGCAATTGAAAAAACAGCTTTTTATAATTGCCCTCAGTTGAAAGAAATTGTAGTTGGCAATGAAACAGTAGCGAATATTGTGAAAGAACATTTTGCAGGAAAAGAAATAGATATTATTAACTTATCTGACCAAAAGGATCCCGATGAAGGAGAGGGTCCACCAGAGCCAGAGAATCCTGACGAAGGAGAAGGTTCAACAGGGCTGGAGAATCCTGACGAAGGAGAGGGTCCACCAGAGCCGGAAAATCCCGATGAAGGAGAGGGCCCACCAGAGCCGGAGAATCCTGACGAAGGAGAAGGTTCAACAGGGCCAGAGAAGCCTGACGAGGGAGATGGTTCAAATGAACCGGATAAATCGGACGAAGAAGGTTCAGCTGAGCCAGAGAATCCCGATGAGGGAGAAGATTCGGCAAAACCAGAAAACACGACACCATCTGATATAGGATGGGTAGATTCCACCACAGAATTAAACCACCAAAAATCTGTTTTAAAAGCACAAAAAGGCGGAAGTATTGTGGAGGATAGGCAAACCGTTTTTGCCGTTCCTGCGCCAAATTATGTGTTTTGGCAATGGAGCGACGGGCAACGAGAACGCATCAGGCAGCAATGTTATTCCGGAGATGTGGTTTGGGCGCAATTTATTCCGAATGACGCGGTTGTTACAATAAAACATGAGCAAAAAGAACAAATGTGGGCTTGGTGCGCCATAAAAGATCATCAGCTAAAGTTCCGTTCACAAGTTCATGCAGTAGAAAACCCGGTAGGGGATTACAGCTGGGTACAGCCAGTGGTAGAATTTGTGGATATAGACGACCACATGTATCAGCAAGCATTACAGTTTGTAACGAAAAGAAATTTGTTTTGTGGTACAATGTCCTATAGAATAGAACCGGATATTCCATTTACTAAAGCGATGGCTGCTGCTGTACTTCATCGACTGATGCCAATCGAATCGTCGATACCGTCAAACAATCAAGCATTTTGGTATTCTGCTGACTGGAATTGGGCCTTAGAGCAAAAATTATTTACGTCGGCTGATGCGCCGAATAGTAGAATTGATCATCAAACATTTCAAAGATGCTTATGGCAATTGGTCGAAGAAAAGGAAAGGGACAAGCTTGCAGTTCCGTTTCCGCTATCCAAACAATTAACCCGCGGGGAAGCAGCAGTTGTTTTGCAGGATTTTATTGAACGTACGGTGTAATTTGAAATGAAATTGTTTTTATTTTTTAGGTGATAATGGGGTGACAATATGCGCTATCGAGCAATGGCAGGGATTATATTATCTTTTGCAGCAATTATTGGTTTAACGGCCTGCACAGGGGAAGGCCATTTGGATAACCATGTGTATATCGTGGAAAAAGGCGGGCAGCCGACAGAAGATACCGTGGTTGACTGGTTGGATATCAACAATACAGCTACATTTAATACTGAAAATATTTATCAGCAAAAGCTATCAGAAAAACAGCTTTTTTTGGCTGCCAGCGCAGACGGTCAATTTATTTTTTATGAAGAAGCCTTGCCGGAACAGGATATTTCTATTTTGAAAGGGCCGGGACGTGTGTTAGTAAATTTATACGTGGCAGATCAAAAAACGAATACCGTGCAGTTAATTGCTGAAAAGCGCCCCTTTATTGTAAAAACCGCTTGGAATCAAGATAATACCATGATAGCATTTAATGGTGAAGGTGTACTAACTGTTTACGATATAGAAAAAAAGAAAGTGGTGCTGGAAAATGAATTGGAGACAGAGTCTGTGTCAACCTTTTTCTGGTCGCCGTTGGAAAGCAGAAAATTATATTTAGAGCAGCCGTATAATACAGTTGGGTTATTGTACTATGTAGAGCCGCAAAAAAAAGCGGAACTGTATGAAACTGCCGAAAGATTGTACTATAAAGCACAGTTGGATGAAATTTATTATTATGGGACACGGTGGGGAACCACAGCAGATAATGATGAGGCCATTTATACAGTAATTGCCAATAAAGAAAAAGAAACCGTAAAGGTAGTAGGCCAAGGCAGCTATCGGGATCATTATCTGCGCAGTGTGCTGTTGAGCGGTGCCGACAATTTTGGCTTAACGTATATTGCAAACGTGAATCAGGTAAATAAGAGTGTGCAACTAACAGATTCTTATGTTTATGATGCCAAGTTTATTGCCGGCGGGAGGTGTATTTATACCACTGCCAGTGAAGATGATACTGCCAATCTGTATGAGCTGCATCTTGTGAATAATAAAGGGGAAGAATTAAAGCAATGGACTGTATCGGGAAGCAGCATTCTTCTCAGTGAAGATGGTAAAACCGGGTATTGCAGCGGCCCTGCCCAGGAGATCATTTCCTTCAGTCGGCTTGAAGTAACAAAACAGGCTGCTACCGAACCGATGGCGGAGCTTGAAAAAACTTTGACCGGCGCTGGCAGTATTTTTATTCGTTTGTCCTTGGGGCAGGACGTAAGCAAGGAAGAGCAAGAAGCATTTTATGCAAATACAGAAGGGCTGGAACAAATGCAAAAAAACTCCCGCGCTCAGGAGGTTTGTCTGGTTACTCATATGCGTCTGTTAATGGTAAATACCAATGAACAGGGACAGCTTTGTCTTGTATCGTTGAGCGGTTTTGATGATGAAAAACAACAAATTCACAGTAATGTTATTTTTCAGCTGATCGAGCAAAATAAAAAATGGTATGTATTGCATTTTGAAATGGAGGATACCAGTGAAGAACATTGATTACCGATGGGTTTTGGCAGGAACGGCTTTGGTGTTACTGATTATTTTGTTTTGGAAGCCGCTGCCATTGACAGATGCAGAACCAGAGGTTTTCTATATAGAAACAGATGAAGAACCTGCAGAACCTGTCACTTCTGCCGCAGAGATTGCGGTGCATGTGGCAGGTGCTGTAGACCATCCAGGCGTGTACAAACTGGAACTGGGAAAACGGGTGGACGATGCCTTACAATTGGCCGGAGTAAAAGCAGAGGCAGATATTGACATGCTGAATCGGGCTGCAGTTTTGGCAGATGGTCAAAAAATAGTTGTGCCTTTTATGGGCGATACATCGCAGGAAAACAAAGATAATAGTTTAGACGGTTTGGTTGATTTAAATCAGGCTGATTTGCAGCAGCTTATGGAATTACCAGGAATCGGTACAGTGAAGGCGCAGTCTATTTTGGATTACCGCGAACAAAAAGGTCCTTTTCAAACAATCGAAGAGGTGCAGCAAGTCAATGGAATTGGGGAGAATATCTTTAACCAAATCAAAGATAAAATAAAAGTTTGAAAATTTTTGAAAAAAGTGTTGACAGTTTATAGGTGGCCTGCTATAATCTATAAATGTCAGTTGGTTCGGCGACATAGCCAAGCGGTAAGGCAGAGGACTGCAAATCCTTTATGCCCCAGTTCAAATCTGGGTGTCGCCTCCAGCCGGAGTGGCGGAACTGGCAGACGCACAGGACTTAAAATCCTGCGAAGCTAAACCTTCGTACCGGTTCGATTCCGGTCTCCGGCATCTTTTTGGAAGCCCCAGAAACCTGTTAACAAACGGGATTCTGGGGCTTTCTCTTTGTGTAAAACCTTGATTACACATAACCTCAAAATGATTACACTTTTATCAACTGAAAAATTCGACAAAAACCGCATAGAATCCGGCTTTGCGGACTTTTTACAGGTGTCATTACAAAACGTGATTTTTAGGGTGTAATCAAAGGTTTTGATTACACTTTTTTGAGAATAGAATCGACTGAAAGCGGCTTCAATGCCCGCTTTGTAAATTTTGTGCAATAAAAAAATACTGAAATTTCTAAAGTGTAATCATCTTTTTTGATTACACTTTTTATTTTTTGAAAAAAACGGATGATTAATTTAGCAAATTTTCAATCTTAGTTGCAGTAGTGGCACTTACTTTTGACTGCCGAATATAATGCATTGTTGTGGCTGTGTTACTGTGCCCCAGCATAGTACTGATTTCAGTGATTGGAATTCCTGCTTCGGCAAATAAAGTTGCATTGGTGAAGCGAATCTGGTGACTGCTTCGATAGGTAATGCCTAACGCTTCACAGGTGCGTTTGAGATGATGGTTAAATGTATCCAGCATGTGTGATTCCAGAAATGCATCTTGCAGAATTGAAAAAATGACAGAGAAAATAAAAAATATTGCGAACAGATATTCTTATATTATGGTTTATGTGATATAATAGCGATTGTTCAATAGACTTTTTATAAGGGGGTGGCTATGTGATTGTAGTTGTGTGCGTGGATGAGAGAAATGGGATGTTGTTTAATGGACGGCGGGTAAGCCGGGACCGTCTGGTTTGTGAGGATATTTTACACAGTTGTTCGGGCTATTTGTGGATGGAACCGTATTCTGCTTCGCTTTTTGCCCAGATGCCGCAGGCGCAGCTGCGGGTTGAAACGCAGTTTTTGCAGAAAGCGGAAGATGGAGCGTGGTGTTTTGTGGAACGGGAATCGCTTTCGCCCTATCTGTCCAAATTGGAGCAGATCGTCATATACCATTGGAACCGTCATTATCCAGCTGACACCTATTTGGATATTTCGTTAAATGATTGGACTTTGGTATCAACGGAAGAGTTTGCAGGTTATTCCCACCCCAAAATTACAAAAGAAGTTTACAGGAGATAAGACATGAAAAAATTGATCCATTCTAAAAAATTGCAATATTTGCTGCTGGTTTGTTTATTTTTTTGTCTGACAAGTTTGACTGGCTGTGAATTTTCAGAACCTGCTGCGGTGGAAACGACAGGCGCATCTATCGAAAACTATGCCGGTGAAGCGTATAGCGTTTTAAATGATAATGTGCCGACGTTTACTGCCGATGAATTGGTGCTGGATTCTTATGAGCAGTACAGTCCGTTGGATTCTCTGGGACGCTGCGGAACAGCGATGGCCAATATTGGCATTGATCTGATGCCTACCGAGGACAGAGGCAGTATTGGTCAGGTGAAGCCGACAGGTTGGCAGACGGTAAAATATGATATTGTAGATGGTAAATATCTCTATAATCGCTGTCACTTAATTGGTTTTCAATTAACAGGAGAAAACGCCAACAAGGAAAATCTGATTACAGGCACCCGTTATATGAACGTGGAGGGGATGCTGCCTTTTGAAAATATGGTGGCGGATTATGTAAAAGAAACGGAAAATCATGTGCTGTATCGGGTAACGCCTGTATTTGCAGGTGATCACTTAGTAGCGGACGGTGTACAGATAGAAGCGTTGTCTGTGGAGGACGACGGTCAGGGAATTTGTTTTAATGTCTTTGTTTATAACGTGCAGCCTGGCATTACCATTGATTATGCCACCGGTAACAGTTCTCTGACCCAACAGGCTGAAGAACCGAGCCAGGCAACAGGGCAGGAAGTAACTGAGATTCGCGGAAATTCCAATTCTAAAATTTATCATTGCCCGGGACAATCCTATTATGAAGGCATGTTGGATTCCAAATATCTGGTAATTTTTTCATCGGAAGAAGAAGCGATAGCGGCGGGGTATCGCAAAGCTAAAAATTAAGTAACAGTATAAAAAATGGGCTGGCACTGCCATTTTTATCTTCAGCAGGGCGTTTTGTTGAGAATAAAGAATTGTACAGCTGGTATGATTGATAGAACCGGAGCGTTGTCAGTCCGGTTCTTTTTTTGTAAAAAGAAAAGCCGTCACACCAACTTTTAGGGTGCGACAGCGTTCTCCATCAAATGGATAAATAGTGCATATGAATATGAAAAGGGGTTGTATCTTATTGTTGTAGTAAATATTGATGCAGATCGGCAACTGTTTGGGCAATATAGATGGCGCCGCTGCTTTCTAATTCGCCCGGCGCAGCAAATCCAAACCGGACGCCTACGCAGGGCAGCCCCAACTCTTTTGCGCCGATTACATCATATTTGCGGTCTCCAACCATTAATAGCTGCTCCATCGGCGGATTGTTGAAGTTTTGCAATACTGCTGAGATAACTTCTTTTTTGTCGGTGCGGGTGCCGTCCAAATTGCTGCCTTCTATGCTGGCAAAATACTGGCTCAGTTCAAATTTTTCCAGGATTTGTTTTACAAAAACAGTGGGCTTGGAGGATGCGACAGCCAGCGTTTTTCCTTGGGCCTGCAGCTGCTGCAGCATAGGTGCAATGCCTGGATAAGGGAAATTTTCGTACAAGCCGATGGTGCTGAACCGTTCTCGATATTTTTCCACCGCGGCAACGGCATCTTCTGGTGTAAAGCCGTAAAATTCTTGAAAAGACTGTAGCAATGGCGGACCGATAAAGGGAATCAGTTTATCCAAGTTCGGTTCGTGAATACCAAAGGCGTCCAAAGCGTATTGCACACATTTTGTAATGCCTTCTTTGGGGTTGGTCAAAGTACCGTCTAAGTCAAATAAAATATACGAAATCATGGGACAACTCCTTATGGTTAAAATACTGTAAATCAAATTATGCAAAATGATAAGAATATTAAGATGTTTTATCAATTTCATTTTGGCTATTGCCTAAAATATGTTTCATGCTATACTGTTACGAGCTATAGAAAACAATGGCTCTCATTTATTTTATAGCATAGCAGATTGGCATAAAAATGAAAAGGGGATTCATATGAATTTTTTAGGACTGATTATTAGTGTGGCAGCGTTTTTGATTATTGGGATTTTTCATCCGATTGTAATTAAATGTGAATATTACTTTTCGGATAAAGTATGGCCGGCGTTTTTAGTTGCAGGACTTGTTTGCATCGCTTGTTCTTTGCTGGTGCAGAATACAGTTGGTTCTTCTTTGCTGGGTGTGCTGGGCTGTTCTTTTTTATGGAGTATCGGGGAATTAAAAGAGCAGCGGGAACGGGTGGAAAAAGGCTGGTTCCCTAAAAATCCAAATCGTAAATAAGCGTGTGGTGTAAACAAGGAGATCAAATTTTCCAAAGTTTGGATTTTTGTAAAGGTTTGCTTGGGGCTGCGTGGAAAAGGGACTGTTGCACTGCTGAAATTAGCGGTGCCGCAGTCCCTTTTTTGTACAGATAGTTGGTGTAGTTATGGATTTTTGTCTTTATCCAATTCCGGTATGGCGTAGTGATAAATGTCATTATAAGCTTGCTGTTCGTCCTCTGATTGAGGCGGTACAGGAATCAGGCCAGTACATTCTGTGGAAGAACTGGCGTTATTTAAGTCGTAACAATATAAATTGGGATTGTCATGAATTTTTTTCAATCAAATCACCTCCCTCTGGTAGCTGCGCGGATA